>JBBSWW010000021.1:0-5220 GCA_038046085.1 Nanobdellota archaeon
CCTTTATACCAGAAGTATAATGTTAATGTTTTTGATTCTAATTTGTTTAAATCTGTTATTGAAGAACTTGATGGTGGTGTTGTTACATCCTCTACAGATATGCTTACTGCTTTTGTATAAATATCTTTATTTATTAGTAATAATCCATTATTGAAATTAGTTTTACAGTTCTCTTCATTATAAGGATCATTACATTCTCCACATAATACTTTTCCATTATAGCATGTTCCCTCATTTCCTGTTGATACTATCATACCATCATTTATTCCAAATCTGCATTTGACTACACGTCCCTCATCATTTATTGTACATAATCTTACTCCATGACTCCAGGGAAAGAATGGCGGAGAATTTCCTGATATTAATTTATTTATACATGGTATTCCTACATCCCTCGGGCTTAGTATGCAATCCCTGAATTGTGGATCATTCTGTGCCTGTTTTATTATTGTATCCATTGTTGTTTCAAGATCTTCAGGTACTGCTGTATCTTGTGGTTTTGATGGGAATACAGCTAATAAGAATCCAAATACTATTATTATTGCTATTATAGCTTCTAATATTTTCATGAATCCTTTTTTATTTTTTACCATACTTTTATGCTCACTAATACTGGTTCTCTTTTTCCATCATCTGTTAATACAAACGTATTAAATTGTCTTGCAAATACATTGGCATTTACTGGAAGTAATTTATCATCTGGGAAATGTATTGAGTTCTCTTGGTTTATTGTATAGATATCTATCTTGAATTCTTTTGAGTTTGGAAATCCCCATTTTTCTTTTATACAATCATATCCTTTTAAGTCATTTGGATTATCTCCGCAGCTTATTGTATTTAATTTTGTGAATTTGTATGTTGATAACCCTCTTAATTTCTCTTTTATTCCCACTGTATATCTTGCATTGCATTGGTCTGTGCTTTTCTCTGCTCTAGGAATTTTATTATAAGGATCAACAACACATGCATTATAATTGTAATCTCTTCTTAGGTCAGCCTGGTTTTTGCTTCTTATTTTTCCATTTATGTTTATAGGATCTTTTGAATATAATAATACATATTTACTATCTTTCTCAGCCCCTTCTTTTATCATTACACCTTTTATTGCAATCTGTCCACCTGATACTTTCTCAAATTTATTGGAGTATGGATCATCAGCAATTGTTGTTGCAGGTATGCAGTTGGGTCCTTGACAATTTCTTATATTGCAGTAATCTCTTAATAAGTCTATTTCAGAAGTTTCTTCTGTTGTAGGATTTTCTAAATTGATATTATTGCAGTTAGTTTCAGCTCCTGGAGATGTAACTGCATTTGACTCTTCTACATATTGTTTTCCTGTTGGGTCAGTTAATATTCCTGGCACATACAATAATTCCATATTATATTCTTTCAAGTCTTTTATTGCATATCTAGGACTAGTTGTATCATCTAATGGTTCTGTCTCTTTTAGGAATTTATCTCTATTAGTCTCATCCATCTGTATATAATTATATGAATCAGTATTTGTTATATCCAATAATGTGGTATCAAGTATCATATCTACTTTTCTTCCAGCTGGTATTGTTGTAGATTTGTGGCTGCTTGGGTCTGGATAAGGTATTGATTCTATGAATATAGGTATTTTCGTTATCTCCCAAGTTAAATCATTATTCATGTTGTCATTTACTATCCCTATCAATGTATCGTAGTCATATACTGGATTTACTCCTGGTTTGAAAAGTACAAATATTGCCATTATACTTAAGAGAAATAATCCTATTCCTATTATCCAGTCTATCTCATTTCCTATTCCCTTTTTATTCATCATTTTCTATTCAGCCACTCTTTTTTTAATAAGAGGATTAATGCTATTGGTCCTTGCGGTAATATTATTCCTGATAATGTGCTGCTTATCAGATATCCAGATACTACCATTATTATTGAATGTTTTAATCCTGAGATATAATCTCCTTCTGAGAATTTTCCTATCATCAATCCTGCAAATAATCCTTGTACTATTATTGTTGCTGTGAATATTGGTCCAAACTCAACTCCTGATTTTCCTCCACCACCACCTGCTCCTGCGCTTACTCCTATTCCTCCTAATCCCTGACCTATCTCCCCGCCTATTGTGCTAAGTTTAGGTATTAAATAAACCTGCATCACTATCATAACTATTACAAAAACAAAAAATATTATGTATCCTTGTACTGTCTGTGAATATGAATTGCTTTTTCTTTCCTCTTTTACTTTTTTTATTTCTAATACTGATGTTGTGACAGCTTCAAGTACAGATCCCATATCTCCACCGCTTTTCTCTGCCTGTATTACTATTGCTATGCTTCTGTTTATTACCTCATTTTTTGTATCATGCGCAAATATTGTGAATGCATCATGCAATGGATATCCCCACTCTAGTTGATTTGATAATTTTTTTACATATGGAGTTAAAGCACCTAAGTTTGTATTTGATACATGCATTATTGCTTGTGGTATTGTTACTCCTGACCTTACTGTTTCTACTAAGCTTCTTACAAATTCTAGGAATTTTACTTCAAGCTCTTTTTGCCTCTCATTCTCATGCAATACATCCAAGAAAAAAAATATTCCGCCTATGAGTACTGCTATGACTAATATTGGATTGAAATACCATACACTTGGACCTATATTACCAGTGAAATTAAAAAATAATAAGAAATCTAAAATTACAAGAACAGATGCAATTCCTAATGCTAAATAATGTTTTATTGATAGTTCTATTTTCATAATCCTTTTTGTGATGAGCTGACGAATACCATGAATCCTATATTCAGCATTGGTAAGAATCCTAATATTCCGATCCATGCTGCTGTAGTAACTGGCATTCCTGCAATCTTTCCTCCTATTGAGTTTATTATAGCAAATGTTATTAAAAGCAATAATGGTGATGCGATAAGTAGAGCTGTATATACTTCAGAATATGTTGATAATGCCTCTACCTGTTTTTTCCTGTCTAACTTGTAAGTGTTTAGTGTATCCGCAGCTTTTTCCCTTAAATAATCTTTCAAATCTCCTCCAGTTTCTATTGTTGATATCATCCCATTAAGTAATTCTTTCAATTCTTTACTTGGTGTTGTTGCAGCTACATTCCTCAATGCATTAGTTAAGTTATAACCAAATAGATTTGTATAATTTAATATTTTTTTTATCTCTTTCCTTAATTCAGGATATTCTCTTGAATCTGCTATAAGCTCAAATATACTTATTGGCTGTGCTCCTGATCCTGCCACTGCACTCATATGTACTAATGCGAATGGAAGTTCCAGTTTTATGCTTGAACTTTTTCCACCAAGTAAGCTTGATGGATAAAAATAGAATCCAAAGAAAGTTCCTACAGTTCCTAATATAGCTATTAATAATATTGTGAATATACTGAGCTTGAACGCAAAGTTTAGTATTAAAAAAAATAAGAATAAAGATGGAAATGCCAATATAGTGAATAATAACATCAGGCTTACATAGCTTCTTGATATCATCTCCATCTCTACCATTAAGAATTTATCAAATAATGGTTTGAATATTTGTGGATATTTTTTTACAAACTTATCTGCTGTTTTCTTCATGTATTTATTTGCAAAAGCCCCTATCTCATTGGGTTTGTATATTGTATAATCAGGTTCTTTTATCTCTTTTTTTATTTTGTTTTTCTGCTTTTTCTCATTTACAAACTGTTCTAGTTCTTCATATGATAGATTTAATTCTTTGACATATCTTGTTTTTTCTTCTTTTGTAAGTCTCCTGAATATTCCTGATTGTAGTTGTGGGATTTCTGGTCTTGGAATATTTGTTGCATAAGACTTAGGTATTATATTTTCAGATTTTATTATATCCTGTTTTTGTGGAATCTTAGGTCTTGGAATTTCTAGTTTAGATTGTAATGGTCTTGGTATCTCATTTTTAACTAAAGGTTTTACAACAGGTTTAATATTTTCTTCTGTTATTTTTATTATATTGAATAATTGTGTTGTCTCTTTTTCTATTTCTATGAAATTATTTTTTATCTCATTTTTGATTTTTTGTAGATCAAGCGGATTTTTTATTCCATTTATCTGGTTCTTCTTTCTTATTATTTCATCTACATATTTTTTTATGCTTTCAGCATGTTGTAATATTTGGTTAGGCATTTTTTTCCTGGTTTACAATTTTATTTATTGCTGCAAGTATATACAAGAATTGGCTCTTGAAATTTTTTATCTGAATATCTAATTGTTCTTTTTCTGTTATGCTTTTAGATAATTCTTTCTTCTCTAATAATTTTTCATAATTTTTGCTCACTTCGATTAAAATGTCAGCATTCTGCTTCAGCATTGCTATGCTCATTTTAGATTATACCTCTTCAATACGATCTGTGGTTGTTTGAAATATTCCTGTATTACTTTTTGTACTTCCTTGAATCCTAATATTCCTCTTTTATATAATTCCTTTAATAAATTGGCTCTCAATCTGAACTCATTTAATACTTGTTCTTTTGTCATTCCAAAATGTACTGCTATGTTCTCGAATACTTTGCTATTAGAATTAAATGAAAATACATCTGTTTTTGGATCCCATTTGAATACTGTATTGATTATCTCACCGCCTATTCCCTCTTTTATCTGTACTATCTCATCTATGCTCGAAACTTTTCTTACCTCTTTTCCTTTCACTCTTGTCTGGCTCATGACTATTACAGCTGCTAACGTCTCGATTAATGATGGTGATAAATTTATAGGCTCTGTCTCTAATCTTTTTATTAATGTACTTACATTTTCAGCATGCATTGTTGCCATTCCTGGATGTCCTGAAGCAAATGCCTGGAATAATACAAAAGCCTCTTTACCTCTTACCTCTCCTACGATGATATAATCTGGTCTCTGCCTGAAGCTCGCTCTTAATAGATCAAACAAACTTACCTCTCCATATCTCTGTCCTACTAGATTAGTTAATCCAACTCCTGCTCTTGCAACGCTAGGCAACCAGTTTTCATGCTCTAATTGTAATTCCCTAGTATCTTCAATACTTACTACTCTTGCTTGTGGTGGTATAAAGAAGGCTACAGTATTGATAAAACTGGTCTTACCAGATCCAGTTCCTCCAACTACCATTAGACTATTTTCATATTCTACAGCCATCCAGATATATGCATATATTTCCGCATTCACTGTTCCTTTCTGTATTAATTGTATTGGACTCCATGGCTCTTTTGAAAATTTTCTGATTGTA
>JBBSWW010000022.1:0-7442 GCA_038046085.1 Nanobdellota archaeon
TAATTAAGCACTACATTTTTAAACCTTCATCCACATATTTAATTTATGGTTTTAGACAAGTTAGGCAGCTCATTGAAAGAAACTTTATCAAAGATAGCTAAATCTATGTTTATTGATGAAAAATTAATAGATGAATTAGTTAAGGATATCCAGAGAGCTTTATTATCTTCAGATGTTAATGTCCGTTTAGTCTTAGACTTATCAAAATCAATTAAAGAACGTGCTTTGAAAGAAAAACCCCCTTCTGGTATTACTCAAAAAGAATATTTAGTAACTATTGTTTACGAAGAATTAGTCAAGTTCATGGGTGGTGAAGGCTCTAAGATTGAAATAAATCATAAACCTTTCAAGATTATGATGGTTGGTCTCCTAGGATCTGGAAAAACAACAAGCGTGGGAAAAATTTCTAAATATTATGCTAAGAAAGGTTACAAAGTTTGTGCTCTTGGTTTAGATGTTTACAGACCAGCAGCTATGGATCAATTAGAGCAAGTTTGTAAATCTATTAATGTTCCAGTTTTTATTGATAAGAAAGAAAAAAATCCTATTAAAATATATAAGAATTTTGAAAAAGAATTAAACAATTTTGACATTATTATTATTGATACCGCTGGTAGACATGCTTTAGATAAAGAATTAATTGTTGAAGTTGAACAGATGAATAATACTATTAATCCTGATGAAAAACTTTTAGTTATATCTGCAGATATTGGTCAAGCAGCTCAGACTCAAGCTAAAGCTTTCCACGATGCTTGTAATATCACAGGTGTTTTAGTTACTAAACTTGATGGTACTGCTAAGGGTGGTGGTGCTATTAGTGCATGTTCAGTTTCTGGAGCTAATATCAAGTTTATTGGTTTGGGAGAAAAAGTTGATGATTTAGAAACTTTCAATCCTAAAGGTTTTGTTTCAAGATTATTAGGTATGGGTGATATTGAATTATTATTAGAAAAGACTAAGGACATCATGTCAGAAAAAGAAGCTAAAGAGATGTCTAAGAAACTAATAAAAGGTGAATTCAATTTTATTGATCTTTATGAACAGATGGAAGCTATGTCCAAGATGGGTTCTTTATCTAAGATTATGGAATTGATTCCAGGTATGGGTAATGCTAAGATCCCTAAAGATATGCTTGACGTTCAACAAGAAAAATTAAAGAAATGGAAATTTATTTTACAATCTATGACTAAATCAGAATTGGAAGATCCAGAAATAATTGATTCTTCACGTATTGAGAGAATAGCTAAAGGTTCTGGTGTTTCTGTTTCTGATGTCCGTGAATTGATTAAGCAATATCGTCAGTCTAAGAAAATGATGAAGATGATGAAAGGTATGGAGTCAGAACAGGACGTCTCTAAATTGATGAAGAAATTCAAAGGCAAGATGCCTAAAGGTATGGGTTTTTAGTGTATTGTAATATCAAATTCTTCTAATATCTCTCTTTCTGTTTTTTGATACCATTTACCGCACAGATCTAGTATCTTCATTTCTACTGAACCTTTGCTTCCTCTGAATGTTTTATATGGCAATACTCTTGTGTACTCTGTTATATGACCATCACATCCATCTCCTATTATGCACTGATAAATCTCTGCTTTATATTTTCCATTTCTTAATTCTCTTAATAAGAATAACAGCCCTGTTACACTTTCCTCTTTCCTTAATAATGTTGTATGTATATTATCATAACTTGATTGATGTTCTATATTCAGGTTATTTATCATATTTTTGTGATTTTAACAAATCTTATAAATTTAATTATAGTTTTATTGCTATGAAAGTATTGATATCTCAGGGTGCAGAAGCTAAATTATACAAAGATAAAGATGTTGTAATTAAAGAAAGGATTCCTAAACTTTACAGGATTAAAGAATTGGATGAGAAGATCAGGAAGCAGAGGAACAGGACTGAAGTAAAATTATTGAAACTATCTAATACTATTATAAGTTCTCCTAAAATAATCTCTAATGATACTTTTTCAATCTCTATGGAATTTATTGATGGATTAAAAGTTGCTGATTGTTTAGATGACTTAAAAGATTCTGAAAGAAAACATGTTTGTACTGAGATAGGTAAGAACTTGGCTTTACTTCACAATTCTAATATTATTCATGGTGACTTGACAACTTCTAACATGATATTGAAAGATAATAAAGTTTATTTTATTGATTTTGGTTTAGGTTTTATTAACGATAAAGCAGAACATAAAGCTGTTGATTTGCATTTATTGAAACAGGCTCTTGAAAGTAAACATTACAAGCATTTTGAATCATGTTTTAAGGATGTTATTGATAGTTATTCTGAAAATATTAATGATAAAACCTCTATTTTAGACAGATTAGATAAAGTTGAGAAAAGAGGAAGATATAAAAATAAGAAATCTAAATAGATTTTATGGGATTTTGGAGTAATCTATTCTTTGGTGAAAATAAAAAGAAGAGGGACTATATTATTAATGCCGATAGAATGATTGTCTGGGCTAAAAATATCAAAGATGAACTTCTAAGAAGAAAAGTTTTAGATGTTCTTGCACATATTAAAATTATTAGAGAAGAAAAACCACAATCTAGATTTGGTAATACTCTAATGAATAATATGGGAAGGATTATTTATGAAGCTAGATATAGGGGTTTATACATTCGAATATGTAAAGATTACGTTCCTACTGTTATTGCTATAGGATCAAGGTTAGACGATATTATAAGTTCTCTTAAACCAAAAGATCTTCCTAAAGAATTATACGATTATCTTAAAGTTGCACAAAGAGAAATAAAAGTTGATTATGCAATAATAAAGAAATACAAACTTGATAAAGTTGATATTGATAAGTTAGAAGAGGCTGCAGCAGCTTAAAGATGGGATTTATAGATAAAGTTAGAGATGTTCTGCCTTTTCTCGGAGAGAATAAAAAAGAAATTAATAGTAAATTGAATTATATGATTAAAAAAAGAGTTGCAGCAATTGATTTAGAGTTGTCCTCAATTAGGGCTCAAAGGAATAGGCTTATGGGTGCCCATTCTTTAAGAAATCAATATAGTGTTTTACAGTCTCATGTTCTTCATTATAATGAATATATTTCTCTTATACCAAGAATTAAGTTATTGCTCTCTGAAATAATGCAGGTGTTGGAATTGATAAAAGATAATAATACTTCACTGGATATAGATGAGAATACTATAACAAGGTTAAACACAGCGAAAATAGAACTTGGTAGAGATATTGATTCTGTTGAAGGTAAGAAAAATATTAAACAAGCTGCTTAACTAAAATCGCAAACTTTAAAACTGGTTTTATTTTATCATTATTAGTTAAAAACCTTGTGCTATAGCCCCGTCGAACAATTGTATTTTTTACTTTTGTGCGGAATCTAGTGGCCAAGGATATGGGCCTTTGGAGCCTGTGACGGCAGTTCGAATCTGCCCGGGGCTATTTTTTTCATTTTTTCGGATAATTCATAGAAGGGTTCTTAAATTTTAAAATCTACTTAATATCGTGCCTATTAAAAATATTAAAATTCCAAAAAAAGATGTATTTTTAGCAGAATTTGTTGGTATAATGTTGGGTGATGGAAATATTTATTGTTCTAAGGAAAAAGGCGTATATCAAATTAAAGTGACTAATAATTCGGAGACAGATAAAGAATATTTGTTGAATTATGTAAGACCTCTTGCTAAAAAATTATTTGGAGTTGATGGCACTATCAGTTTTGATAAAAATCGTAAAGGTATAAACTTGAGGATTGCAGGCATAGAACTATTTAAATTTTTATTATCAATAGGATTGGTTGAAGGTGATAAGATAATTAATGAAGTAACAATACCTAAGTGGGTAAAGGAAAACAATGTATTATTAATAGCATGTTTAAGGGGATTATTTGATACTGATGGTACTATATTTCAGGCAAATAAAATTAGATATCCTAAAAGATTGAATATTGGTTTTAAGAATAATAATAAAAAACTATTATTTGAGGTAAGAGATTCTTTAATATCATTAGGTTTCCATCCTACAAATACAAAAAGAAATGCTATATTCCTTTGTAGGAGTAATGAAATAAAACTATTCATGAAAAATATAGGGTTTAGTAATATTAAACATAGTAGTAAATACTATAATAATCTTTAAAAATCTTCTATTATAAACAAAGTTCATGAGCTTCAAGAATAAATTATTTACTTACGGTGGAATTGCTTTATTTTTCTTTCATATATCTAAATGTCTTACACCTAAAACTGTTCCATTTAATTATAAAGTTAAGTCTATAGCAGAATATGTTACACTTAATGGTGTTATGCATGGAGATCCAAGGATTACTATCTCTGAAGGTTCTTTAGAAGTTGCTATAGTGCCTAATGGTTGTAAGATGAATAGTGTGACTTTTGGTAAATCAGCGCATGAACTTATTATTCGTGATAGTGGAACTTCATATATTGATTGTGGTGTAGATGGTTTTTCTGACAATCCTTTCTATAGTGATATCTTTTATGATGGCAAGACTCATTATGTCTCTAGTAAAAATGATAAGAATAGTTTTATGACAGCTTTGGAAGCACAGCATAAAGCATCAAATCTTGTTGATAAGGTAATAGAAACCTTTAATATTCCAATATCATATAAAAAATAAATGGGTCTTTTCAGGAAATATTGGTTTTTTGGTGGTTGTCTTGCTCTTGGTATGGGAATTGCTGCTTATGATGAATTAAAGAAACCTGAAAATGTTGTTGTTAAAGAAGATTCTTTAGATAATTCATTATATGAACGTTTCAAATCAAGAATAGATAAGAATAAATTAGAAGCATTAGCTTCAGAAAATCATACTACATTAGATACTTCTCTTGATAATTCTGTACTTTCTGATAATTATGCTAGTAAATAAACTTATAAATATCTTCTTGATGTCTTATTATATTCAGCCCCGTAGTGTAGCGGCCAAGCATAGGGGACTCTGGTAATTAAATTTGGAGTTATCCCTTGACCCAAGTTCAAATCTTGGCGGGGCTATTTTCATTCAAGAAAGTTTTATAAATACCTCCTAATTCCATAATCTTGAAAATGGCAAGAATGTACTCAGGTAAACGTGGTAAAGCTGGTTCTAAGAAACCGGAAACTAACACTATTAAGACTTGGCTGACTTATACTCCTGTTGAAGTTGAGCAGTTGGTTGTTAAATTAGCTAAGACTGGTAAGAGTTCTGCTGTTGTTGGATTGATTTTAAGAGATTCATATGGTATTCCCAGTGTTAAAGTTTTGACTAAGAAATCTGTTTACCAGATTATTAAGGAACATAAGTTATCTCATGAGATTCCTGAAGTTTTATTATCATTGATTAAGAAAGAGATCCAGTTAGTTAAACATCTTGATAAGAACAAACATGATATGCCCTCTAGAAGAGGTTTATTATTGACTCAGTCAAGGATTAGGAGAATGACTAAATATTATATTAGAACTAAAGTTCTTCCTGAAAAATGGACTTACAGCAAAGAACAGATTAAGTTTGCTTAATGATGTTTGATTCATCTGATTTTCAAAAGAGCATTGATATTTTTTGTAATAATTTTATAACTATTTTTCACTCTCCTATAAAAGTTCTATGTAAAAAGTCTGTTGAGGGTATTTTATCTGCTTCTTTATTTTCTAACATTTTCATTAAACAGAATGTTAATTTTTCTATATCTTTTGCTAAAGACTTTGATGATTCTATTGTTAAAGAACTTAATCTTGACACTTGTATCATATTATTGTTTATCGGATTTTCTAATGAGAAGATCTCTCTTTTAGAGAATAAGAAGGTTTTCTTCATCTCAGATTCAAGGATTTTCATCTCTGATAATATACTGAATAGAGAACTTAATATCCCTCTTCCTATAGCATCTTATTTTTTGCATAAGCAGATTACTGGTTCATCTTCTCTATCTTATATTCCATTGATTTCTGGTTCTGATAATTTATTATTGAATGATATTGAGAAAGATGCTATTGATTCGAAGATTGTTTCTAAGGCTGATGGTTTTAATTTATTTGGTTCTAACACCAGGCAGTTCCATAAAGTTTTGGAATATTCTATTAACCCTTTTATTTTAAGTATCTCAGGTTCTGAGGAGAGTTCTGTTAATATCCTCCGTGAACTTGATATTGCTAATAAGGACAGTGGTTTTGGTTCTATGATTGATATTGAGGAAGAGGATATGCTGAAATTAGTCTCTACTCTCGCTCTTGATATTCATGATATTAAGAAGAATAAGATATTGCTTCTGAATTTTGAGGATTTGAATTCTCCTTTTAGGGATATTAACGAGTTTAGGGAGTTCCTTAGGGCATGTGTTGTTTTTGATAAGCCATCTCTGGGTGTCTCTTTATGTTTGCAGTCTAAATCCTCTCGTATTAAGGCTCTTGAATTATTGAAAGATTTTAAATTAGAAGTCATTAAAGCGTTGAATCTTTATTATTCATCTTTTGATGATAAGAATATTATTGAAAAAGATAATGTTATTATAATTAATTATTCTGATATTGTCAAGATAAATGTTCTTGAGGAAGTAACTTCATTAATCTGCAAGTTCACTCCTAAACTATATTCTAAGAGGATTGTTGTCATATCTCAGACAGCTCTTGGTTCTATCAAATGCTGTATTCCTTTTAGTTCAGTTGACCATTCTGTTAATGATCTTGTCTCAAAACTTGGTGTGAATATTGAAAATACTAAAGATGTTATGTCTTTTTTTGTTAACATTGAGGAATCTGAGTTTATCTCACTTTTATTAGAAAGTCTTGAATCTATCAAGATGGAGAATGTGAGTTCTTGATCCACATAAAAACCTTTATAAATACTTCTTTTATCCTCTAACTTAATGGCTAAAGAAATTAATGTTCAGAAGACATCCACTTCAGATGTTAAGAAGAAGAAAAAGAAGTGGGTTCCTATTTTTGCAGGTAAAGAATTTAATAATAAAGAGATTGGAGAAACATTCATTGAAGAAGCAGATATGGCTATGGATAAGGCTGTAACTCTTAATCTTATGAATCTTACTGGAGATCCTAAGAGGCAGAATTTCAACGTCAGGTTCAAGGTTTCTTCTGTTAAGAATGGTCAGGCTTTTGCTGATATTATTGATTATAAATTACAAGTAGCACAAAGAAAGAGATTATCTAGAAAGGGTAAGGATAAATTAGAGGATTCTCATGAATATACAACTAAGGATAATGTTGTTGCTATAATCAAGCCAGTTTTCGTTACTAAGGCTTGTACTAACAAGTCAGTCCATGCTAGGGTAAGGAATGAATCAAGGAAGATTATCTCTAATATTGTTAAGAATATGGACTTTACCCAGATGATGAGAGAGGTTATTGATAATAATATTCAGAAAGAAGTTAAGTCTGGTATGAAAAAATTCTATCCTTTGACTTCTGTTATGTTTAAAGCTGCTGTTAGAAAAGAGTAATTT
>JBBSWW010000023.1:0-1387 GCA_038046085.1 Nanobdellota archaeon
TATTTACAGCAGATGGAGATGCTCATGATGTCATTAATGCTGTTCAGAAAGCAGCTCATCCATATATTGAACATGTTAAAAGAACTTTGGATCATGATCTAAATCTCTTAGATAATGGTTATGTTAAACCAGCTGCTTAAAACCATCTAAAAAATCTTTTCTCTTCTCTTGCTTTTGGTTTATACTCTTCTTTTATCATATTTCTCCACTCATTTCTTACCCATTTTCTTTCTAAGCTTATCATGTTGCCAAATCCTCTTTTCTTTAGCTCTTTATTGACTATTCCCCCTTTATGTGGATGTTTGTGCATTCTTGGCAATGGGCTGTTGAATCCATGCATGTAATGTACTAGTTCATGTGCTATTGTTGTATCTATTATATATTCTGGCACTTTATCATTCTTGAAATGCGAATTTATTACTATTTCACTATCTCCGTTGCCTAATCTTTTGATATGCCCGAATTTGTTTCTCCATTTCCCTTTGAATCTTATAACAACTGTATTGGCTTTTTTGACATCTGGGAATAGGAACTCCCACATAGCTTCCAGTCTCTGTTTTAGAAATTCATCATCTCTCATTTTATTTTATAATTATAAGTATCTTTATTAATATTTTTATAAAATAATATAGAAATTTACCTTGAAGAGTCTGATTGTCTCTCTAATTCTAATTTTTTTGATATTGCCTGGCTTCCCTGGTCTAATCTGTATGCTTTTATTATCTCATCTGCTAATGTCTCATGTATCTTTCTTTTTGCTCCGAAGCTTTTTGAGTATGCTCCCTGTGTTATCTGTCTTAGTGCGATGTCTACTCTTCTCTGTGGTGCGCAGTCTACTGATTGTGAATATCTTGCTCCACCATACTCTATTGTTGTTATTTCCTCTCTTGGAGCTGCATTCTCTACTGCTTTTACTAATACTTTTATCGGGTTCTCTTTTGTCTCTTTCTCTATTATCTCTAATGTTTTGAATACTAGATTGTAAGCATGTATTCCTTTTCCTGTGAATGTTCCTGATGTCCTGTTATGTTTCTTTCCTTTATGTCCTGTTACTAGTATCTTTCCCATTAATCTCTCTACTATACTGTTTTTACTTTTTCCAAACCTTGATTTGCTGTTTCTTCCGAATGATCTTGGGACTAATTGGTTTGGTAATACTAGGTATCTTTTCAATCCTGGGTCTTTTACTTCAATTCCTGTTATATCCCATTTGTTGAAGATTTTCATATTAGTCATTGAATCTTGCTAAAAAGCCATTATATTTAAACCTTACTACTCCATTCTCTAATTCTTTATAGAAACTTTTATTAACCTTTGAATTAGTTTTTTTATTATGAAAATTGGTGTTGTTATTCTGCTATTAATAGTTGTCCTTAGTGTTATTGCT
>JBBSWW010000023.1:1487-4972 GCA_038046085.1 Nanobdellota archaeon
TTGTATTTTTTTGCTAGTTCAGAAATGAAATCATATGAGGGATTGTTTTCCTGCATCATCTTGTTTTATTGTTTCATAAAAAGCTATTTAAGTATTTCTACAAACTCTTATTATCATGAGAATTGGTTTTATTTCAACATATTTTTATCCTGTAAGAGGTGGTGCTGAGAATAATTGTTTTTATCTTGCTAAAGAATTAGCTAAGAATAATGAAGTCCATGTTTTTACTTCTCATAAAGGTGATCTTAAACCTTATGAAATTATTGATAATATTCATGTTCATCGTTCTAGGCAGTTTTTTAGGTTTGGTTACTATTTAGCTTTTTATCCTGGAATGTTTTATCAGGTTTTAAAAATTGATCTTGATGTTCTTCATGTCCACTCTTATGGTTTCTTATGGCACGATTTTATTATATTAGTTAAAAAGTTATTTAATAAGAAATTAAAACTAGTTATTACTCCTCATGGTCCTTTTATGGCTCTTGATTCTTATTCTTTTCACGCTAGGATTTTTAAAAAATTAGTTAAACCTGTTGTTAAATTAACTAATGGTATCTATGATAAAGTTTTGCAGGTTAATCCTTCACAGAAATCCTGGTTGGTTGATGAAGGGTTTAAATCTTCTAATATTGTTTATCTTCCTAATGGTATTCCTAAATCTATTTTTAATAAAGTTGATAATTCTAAATTTGTTAAAGATAATAATCTAAAAAATAAAATAGTTATTTCTTATGTTGGAAGACTTCAGGAGTATAAGGGTATTGATCAAGTTATCAAAGTTCTTCCTAAATTGCCTAAGAATGTTGTTTTCATTATTTTTGGTAAAGGTGAAGATAAAGATAGGCTTGAGTCTTTAGTTAAAGATCTTAAATTAAATGATCGTGTTTTATTTTCTGGTGGTTCAGATGAAGTGAAATATGATGTTCTTAAATCCTCTAATATCTATGCTTTCCCTAGTAAATGGGAGGCTTTTGGTATTACGATTTTAGAAGCTATGGCTTTTGGTAACTCTATTGTTTCTAGCAAGACTGAGGGTGGTAAATTTTTAATTAAAGATAATATTAAAGGTTTCTTGTTTGATTTTAATAATTTAGAGCAATTAGAGAATAAATTAAATCTATTAATTAATAATAAATCTTTAAGAAATAAAATCTCTAAAAATAATATTAAAAAATCTAAAGAATTTTTATGGGAAAATATTGCTAAAGATTTATTGAAGATATATAATCAATAACCTTTTATTCTTTTATTCTAATTATTTTGTATGAAAATCTGTTTTATTACTCCATTTTTCCATCCAGTTAAGGGTGGTATGGAAGAACACGTATTGCAATTAGCTAAAGGTTTAGTAAGTAAAGGTCATGATGTTCATGTTTTTACTTCTAATTCTTCAAGAGTTGGTAAAATTTTAGGTTCTGAAGAGATTTATAATGGTATTAAGATTAAAAGATTCAATACTTGGTTTAAGTTAGATACTTTCTCTCCTGTTTTTCCCTTTGTATTATATGAATTAATATATTCTAATTTTGATATTGTTCATGTTCACTCTTATAGACACTTTCATAATTTAGCTGTTTTATTTACTAAATCTAAATGTTTCATGACTCTTCATTGGCCTGATTATCCTAAAGGTTTAAGATCTAGATTTATGGATTTTATTATTCCTATTTTCGATAAGACTATTGGTAAATTCTTGCTTCATAAATATGATAAACTTATCGCAGTTAATGGATTGGAAGTTTCTTGGATTAAGAATAATTTCAATATTAAGGAAAATAAGATTAAATTGATTCCCAATGCTATTCCTAAAGATTATTTAAGATTAAGAAATGGTGCTTTCATTAGAAAAAAATTCCATATTAAATATAGTGAATTAGTTGTTTTAAGTTTTTCTAGGATGCATAAATCTAAAGGTCTTGACTTAACAGTTAAGATTGCAAAGTTCTTTCCTAAAGTTAAGTTTATTATTGCAGGTGCTGATGCTGGTGAGTTAAATAATTTAAAAACTTTGTCTTCAAATTTAAAATTAAATAATATAATTTTCATGAATGATGTTGATGAAAAGATTAAATTGAATGTTTTTTCTGCTTCAGATATTTTCCTGTTTCCATCTCACTATGATGCTTTTGGTATTGTTCTTTTAGAGGCTTTCTCTCAAAAACTTGCAGTATTGGCATCAAATTCTGGTGGTATATCTTGGGTTGTTGATAATGCTGGTTTGATTTTCAAAGATAATGATATTGATGATTTAAGAAATAAATTATCTATCATGATTAATGATAATAAATTAAGGAATAAATATTCAAGATTAGGTTATAATAGGGCTAAAGATTTTACTTGGGAAAATATTGTTGATGATATTGAAGAAGAGTATAAAAGTAAACTTTAATAATATGTTATTCTAAAATACAATTGATGGAAGTTAAGAAAGAGAGGCAGTTTATTTATTATTGGTATAAAGAATTCTCTTGGTCTACAGATCCTTTCAAGAAAGCTATTCCTGTTCCTATTGATGCTTTCATTGTTGGTTATGAAGAAGAAAGGAAAAAGATCAATTATTCTATTATTGAAAACAAGAAGTTATGTTTTATAGAATCAGATGAAGGTATGGGAAAGACATCCATTATAAGATGGGTTAAGCATGAAATTTCTTCATATCAAAAACTGAATGTCATATCTCTTGATAGTTCAATGAATTACTCTAAATTAGTTCATACTATTATTGATTCTTTCTTAAGTTTTAAGGAAGGTTTGCCTTTTAAAATTAAAAAATTCTCAGGTCTAGTATCTGATGAAAATTTAAAATCTATTATAACTTCATTAATGAACAATATATCAATTGATTATAAAAAATTAGTTGATTTCCTTAATTCTAGGATTGGCTCTAAACATTTTGTTCTTGTCATGGATGACTTTGATAAAACCTCTTCTGAGAATATTAGTCTTATTCAATATCTTTTATCTAGTGATTTGAAAGCACAGTTTATTTTAACATCATCTAAAAGGTTATTTGATAAATTATCTCTTAATGAAAAACCTATTAAAATTATTTTAAAGAGCATGGATTTTGATTCTTGTGTTGAAATGATTAAAAAACGTATTGAGGGTTGTAATGGTAAAGATACTGATCCTTTTTCTAGTAATGATCTTAAATTAATATATAAGAAATCTTATGGTAGTCCATCTTTATTTTTGGACTTTTCAAGAGAGAAAGCTATTGATCTTGCTCTTAATAAAGTAAAATTCACTAAAAGGTCTTCTGAAAATCTTGAGGAACTGAAACAGCATATTGATGAACAGAGTAAGTCTCTTGGCAAAGATAAAGAAAAAGAGGATTATCAGATTAAAATAATAAATAAACCCTCTCATGATATTATTTTAGAGCCTATTCAATATGATAAGGTAATCGTTGATCCTGTCAAACTTAAAAAAGATAAAATTGATGTTAAGAAAGTTAAGTAGTTACACTTAAAAACTATTTTTAT
>JBBSWW010000024.1:0-2080 GCA_038046085.1 Nanobdellota archaeon
CAATAATATTTTCATATTCTGTTTTATCAATTATTGTTATGTTCTCAAATATTATTGTTAACAAAATTTCAAATTCGTCTTTTGTTATTCTAGCTTTCTTTATTATTTCATCTTCATATTTTCTTATTTCTGTTAGAATAAAATCTGGAGTAAAAAGTTCAAAGAATGTATCAAAGATAATATCTCTAGTAGTACTATCTTTAATCAAAGCAGCTATAACTCTATTTCCATGAACTACAATCTTCATTTTAATCCATGTTGTTTTGATATCCCTTCTTTTACTTTTCTTCCTATTTCCAAAGCATCTTTCTCCGTTAATTGGCTTTTAGATAATATCTTATCCATAAGTTCTATTTTTCTTGCTTTATCCCAAATAGCTTGTCTAGCTACCTCACTCCATTTAATTTCCTTATGCTTTTCCATTATCTTGTATAAATCTTCAGGAACTGCTAAAGTCATATTTGTCATATTTTCCTCCATAAGTATCTTATGTATTTTAAGTAGTATTACTTATTTATAAAACTTCTTATATTCCATATATGCACAGACATCACAGAATAATGAATGACTTTAAATATTTCTTACGGGCACAAATATGCGAAAGATTTATATATTAATGTGCCCATATAGATTATATGACTTACATTGAAACAATCAAGAGAAATGATAAGGAATATTATTATTTAACTAAAAATATTAGAACTTCTTTAAATAAATGGAGAAAAGTTAGAATCTATATTGGAGATGTTAAACCTTCTAAAGAAGAGATAAAAGATTATGCTAAAGAAATAGAGAATAAGATAAAAGAATTAAAAATAAACAAAGAACATAACTACACTTATCTCACAAATGAAGACGCAGAAGTTTTAGAAGATTTAAAAGAAGGATTTAAAGAATGGCTAAAGAAAACTCCTAAAAGTTTAAAGGAAAAATTAAATGAAGATTTTGTTATAAGATTTACTTATCACAGCAATGCAATAGAAGGAAATAGGCTAACTTTAAGACAGACATCACTAATATTAAAAGATAAAGTAATTCCTACAGGCATAAGGGCTGAAGATTATAATGAAGCTATAAATGGTAAAGAATGCTTGGATTTTATAAAAAGTTACAAAGAAGACTTTAACCAAAAATTAATGACTAAAATTAATGGAATTTTAACAAAAAATACTGGAGTAACATATCCTGGAAGAATAAGATTTTTTGAAGTGCAAATATTTGGTTCAAAACATATACCACCAAATGAAAAAGAAGTTAAAAAACATTTACTAAACTTGTATAAGTGGTATTCTGTAAATAAAAATAAGTTACACCCATTTGAACTTGCAGTATTATTGCATCATAAAATAGCATGGATTCACCCATTTGAAGATGGAAACGGAAGAACTTCTAGATCAATAATGAACTTTATCTTAATGAAGAAAGGATATCCTATGTTTTTTATCCCATTTGAAAAAAGAGAAGAATACTACAAATCATTAGAAACTGCTGATCATGGAGATTACAAAAAATATACTTCAGAAATGCTTCACTTAATAATAGATCAAATTAGAAACTATAAAACAAAAGACTAAATATTTATTAAATTCTTACCACTACAAATTAAGGAATTTTACTATTTTAATAGAAATGTAGTGGTAGACTTTGCACAAAAATCACAGAATAATGAACTATACTTTATCTCAACGATGAGGACAACCTGGCCAACAACATGGACGGCGTTTTCCCTTTATTACTTCATTATATAATCTCTTGATATGATATTTTCTTGTCTCTGGTTTCTTGACAGAGCTAACCCAACAAATCCATTCATTTCGTGAAAGAGGTGTAAGATCATTCCATACATCTCTTAAATTTGAAGATGAAGTTAGAACTTTTCTTAAATCTGCTGGCACTTTGTGAACCACACCTGTAGAAATTACTTTTTTGGTCATAGACTATATTAGTGGATCTTCTTTATATTTTTTCTCAAAATGAAACTTCAATTTGCTTACTTGCCATTTTTTTGTACAAACTCATGGAATATATAGTATAAGACAAAAATAACGCATAATTTATATATATATGTTCTGTCATATAA
>JBBSWW010000025.1:0-4374 GCA_038046085.1 Nanobdellota archaeon
CTAAAGAACAAGAATAGTAAAGTTGTAAAAACCTTTATATACCTATTTTATTCATCTTTTTATATTATGGATAATGAAACTAGCACGAAGCCCTCTATTAAACAGAGATTCACTTCATTCATTGTCGAATGTAAAAGGGTTTGGCAGGTAACAAAAAAACCTAATAAAGAGGAATTAAAAGTTATACTAAAAGTAACTGGCATCGGTATTTTATTGATAGGACTTATAGGTTTTATTATTAACATGGCATGGCAGTTGGGATTGAAATAAAAAATGGAAAACAAATTATTTGCAGTAAGGACAACAGCTAACAGAGAAGAACAGGTAGTTGATTTTATTGAGTCTAATGTCAGGAAAAAGAATTTAGAAGTTTACACTATTGTTAATGCTCATGGTATGAGAGGTTATATTTTCTTAGAAGCTAAGAATGCAGATGATGCAGCTCAGGCTTGTTTTGGTATTCCATATTCAAGAGGTTTATTACCAAAAGAAGTTTCTTATGCAGAGATTGAACCTATGCTTGAACAGATCAAAGCACCTATCAATATTCAGGACAAGGACATTGTTGAGATCATCCATGGTCCTTTCAAGAAGGAAAAGGCTAAGGTTAAGAGAATAGACGAGACTAAGGAAGAAGTTGTTGTAGAATTATTGGAAGCAGCAATTCCTATCCCTATAACAGTCAAGATGGACTGGGTTAAGGTTATTAGAAGAGAAGGCGACGAGTCTATCCAAGATAATGATGATGATTAATTTTTTTATATTCTTTATCTACGAAAGCCTTATAAATTATCTTTTAATCCTAAAATTTAATAACTAAGTAAAATGGGAAAAAAACAAATTGTTGAAGCATTGGTTGAAGGAGGAAAAGCAAGCGCAGCACCACCTCTTGGTTCTAGTTTAGGACCTTTGAAAGTAAACATAGGTTTAGTTGTTTCTCAGATTAATGATAAGACTAAAGATTTCAAGGGAATGAAAGTTCCTGTTAAAGTTATTGTAGATATGGATAGTAAAGAATTCACAATAGAGATTGGTACACCTCCTGCTTCTCAGTTAATTATGAAAGAAATTAATTTAGATAAAGGTTCTGGAGAAGCTAAAGTTGTTAAGGCTGGAGTTATTTCTATGGAACAGATTTTCAAAGTTGCAAGGATGAAACAATCCTCTTTAATTATTAATAATATGAAATCAGCAGTTAAGACTATGGTTGGTTCATGCCAGTCAGCTGGTATTTTGGTTGATGGTAAGGAACCAGCTGAAATACTTAAAGAGATTGATGCTGGTAAATTTGATAATATAATCGAGAATGGTATTACAGAACCTAGTGCTGAAAAGAAAAAGATGCTTGATGACATGGCTAAAGAAATTGATAGCAAGAAGAAACAAAGAGTTAAAGATAAAGAAGCAGCTAAGGCAGCAGCAGAAGCAGCAGCAAAAGAAGCAGCAGCAGCCGCACCAGCTCCAGGAGCAGCACCAGCAGTAGGAGCAGCAACTCCAGGAAAAACAGCAGCACCAGCAGCCGGAGCAAAACCTGCAGCAGCTAAACCAGCAGCTAAGAAATAAATTTATTTTTTTCTAGAATTAATTTTTAATTACTATTTCTTAATATTGCATTCAATTGTGATAGGCTTTGATAAACTTTAAAGGCTATTTTATATTCATCTCTAACTCTACTTTCCAATTTTGTTGCTCCCATTAATCTCTCTTCAGTAAACAGTTCTTGTACATTAGCGATTTGTGTAGGTTGGTCTCTCAGAATTCCAAAATATACAAGTGTATGATGCATTTTTCCAGATATCTCTTCATCATATTCTAATGTTAATTCCATTCCCCCAATTTTAAAAAAATTCGCTCCTACTCCTGTAAGTTTTTCTGTTGTATGCTTAAGAAGTTCTCTTGGAGATATAATATTAGTTCCAACTATTTTTTGGTTTATCATTCCATATTGATCAAGATAATATACACCTATAGGAGCCCAGAAATCACCATATCTTGTAAGAAAAAGATCTCCCTCTCTGATAAAATATCCTTTTAAAAAAACTTGTTCCTTTAACATTTAATTAATGATTAGTTTTCATCTTTTATAATTAATTATATTATAGTATATGTAATTCTTAATAAGAAATTAAAGTAGCAAGATTTATTAATTATGGCTTATCATTCAAAATATCCCAAGATTGTTAAGTTAGGCATAGTGGGGATTTATTGGTTTTCGAGCCTTTAAACCATCGTTATAGTCTAACTTGGTTAGGATCCGACCCTTGGGAGGTTGAGGTCCCGGTTCAAATCCGGGTAGCCCCACATTTTTCTTATATCTTTTTGTAAATAAATCTTTAAATATTAATTAAGTGAAAATTAGCATATGTTTCAATGTGGTGGAGAAATTTCAGATAGGATACTTTTTCAGGCTTCTATGTCTGGTAATGCTGAAATTCTTGAATATGCTGCTCGTACTACAAGATTAATTGATGGTTGTAATAAAAGAATAACAGAAGCGAGAAGATTAGAAGCATATGGTTCTTTATTGAATGTTTTAGCTGCTATTGAAGTGGATGCTCAATATATTGAGAGGCTTAATTTTAAGGGCATACTTGGAGTTGACAAATTAACATCTTTAAGAGCATATAGTCAAGCTTTAATTGAAGAAAAAAAAGTTGAAACTGCCGATCTAAGATTATTGTCTCAGGCATGCAGTGAAATGTCTAGATTGTGTTTGGATGCTTATGATAATCCAGGTTCTTTTGCATAAATCCGTCATATTTATTAATTTAAGTCACCCAATAACTTTATAAATTAACTAAAATTTCCATTGATATAAATATTTACAAAAGATTCTAAAAAATGGCAGCAGGTACTAAAAAAATCGGTTCAGCTGGAAGATATGGTGTCCGTTATGGAGCAACCATTAAACAGAAAGTTGTTGAGATTGAAAAAAAGCAGAAGGCTACATACGAATGTCCTTCTTGTCATAAAATAGCTGTAAAAAGGCTTGCTAAGGGTATTTGGAAATGCTATAAATGTTCTCATACCTTTGCTGCAAAAGCTTTTTCAGTGGGAGAATAAAATGGCTAACTATAATTGTTTGGAATGTCAGAAGGAAGTTCCTTTTGAGACTGTTAAAAAAAGAGTTAGATGCCCTTATTGTGGTTCTAAGATTTTATACAAGCCTAAAGTTACTCAAACTGTTGTAGATGCTGTTTAAAATGGAATCTGAAGATACACAAAAGAAGATTGCTCAATTGCAGTCTCTTGAACAGAACTTGCAGAATTTTCTTATGCAGAAACAGACTTTTCAGTCTCAGCTTATTGAGATAGAGAATGCTCTTGATGAAGTTGAGAGATCTTCTGGCAATGTTTACAAGATTGTTGGTTCTGTCATGGTCTCTTCTAAAAAAGATGATGTTAAAAAAGATTTACTTGATAAAAAAGAAGTTGTTTCCTTAAGAATATCTAATCTTGAGAAACAAGAAGAAAAAATTAAGGATAAAGCTTCCAAATTGCAAAAAGAAGTTTTGAGTGAAGTTGGTGCTAATAGGGGTGAGGATGCATGAATGAAAATATGCTTAGTGAAATTTTAGAGAATCTTTCTTTGATTGAGTCTGATACTGCTGTCCCTAAGAATGTCAGGTTGAAAATCAAGAATACTATGTCTATTCTTATGAATACAGCTGATGATAAGATTTTGAACGTTGATAAATCTATTCAGGAATTAAGTGACGTAGCTGAAGATGCAGATATTCCTCAACATACTAGGATGCAGGTCTGGAGTGTTGTCTCTCTTCTTGAAAGCAAGTAATTGTTATCAATTATATTTTCTAATTGCTATATTTATTTTATGATTGATTAAAAAAAGAAATGTTTATATAGACGTTGCGCTAATATCATATAAAATGGCAGGCGTATTTAACAAATTATTCTCAAACAAACAGACTGTAAGTGATGATTTTTCTGATGACTATGTGGAAATTACTCCATCTAATGTTACAAAAGAAGGTAAAGCTCGTGTTGTTGTTAGACCTTTTATTGTTGAAGATTTTGCAGATATTAAACCTGCTCTTGATGCTTTGAGAGAGGGTTACACAGTTGCTTTGATTAATATAAAACCTTTGAAAGATAAGGATCTTGTTGAATTAAAAAGAGCTGTTAGCAAATTAAAGAAGACTTGTGAAGCTATCGAGGGAGATATTGCTGGCTTCGGTGAAGATTGGATTGTTATAACTCCAAGTTTCGCTCAGATTTACAGAGGTAGTGGTCCTTCTCCGACAGAACTTCCTCCAGAGCAATAATTTGGTAAGACAGCTTTTAGTAAAAAATTTTCTTTATTCTCAATGTGAAAAATGCAAGAATTTCTATAAAGAAGAATCTAATGCTAAG
>JBBSWW010000026.1:0-1669 GCA_038046085.1 Nanobdellota archaeon
AAATGTCATAGGAAGCAAGGATGAGGTAAAAGTAGAACCAATAAAGAAAGGAGAACCATTAATGCTAAATGTAAATTCTGCAACAACAGCAGGAATAGTAACAACATTAGAGAAGAATAAGATCTTTGTAAAATTAAAAAGACCAGTATGCGCAGAAGAGGGAAGCAAAATAGCAATATCAAGAAGAATAGGAACAAGATGGAGATTAGTAGGCTGGGCATTTATCAAGAAATAATTTTTAAATGAGAAGAGTAATTAATAACTGGGACTGGTTAGAGAGCAGAATTGATGCATGTTTGAATAGATATGAAAGACCAGATCCTGAAGATGAATTAGTAGATTATTTTATACAACCAGTTATAATAGCAATGCTTATGCCAAGAGTTACAATGCAACAACCAGTACAATATGAAGCAGTTATAGATAGAATGAACCATTTAGGATTTCTAGATCAATATGGCAAATTAACAAAAAAAGCAATAGATTACTCTCGAATTAGATGACTTAATTCTTAAGAGAAAGCTTTATAATTCTTACATATTACACTAAAATCCCGATGGCAAATACGAAATTAGAATTTTTCTTAAAACAATTAACTAAAGAAGAAACACTTTCAAGAAGAGTAATAAAAGCATTAGAAGAGTGTCCTTATGATGAAGCAACAATGAAACGAGCATTGGACTATTTAATAGAAAAAAAAGTAAGCAGACCAAGAATAATAACAAACGCACATCTTATAGCAAGAAATCCTGCATCTTTAGAAAGAAACTATGAAGGAAATCTAGTAGAATTAGCAGGATATCATATTGGAAAAACAATAGAGGAAAAAACATTAGGTGAAAATGATGTATTCACTTATGCAAGAGGTTTCTTAGCACATTATCCAACATTATTTGGGGTAACACGAGATACTACAATAGCCAACATGGAATTTTTAGTTGAATTGGAATATAGTCCTATCAAACATGATCTTTACGTATTCTTATCTTCAAGAAAATCAACAAAAGAGAGAAGAAAAGAACTGATAAGAGAGGAAATATTTGCTCCTAATATGAATGTGAATATAGATGAAGCAGTAATGACTTATTTAAGAGACGGGAATCAAAAACTATTAACCTTATCCTCAGAAAATTTAAGATCACAAAAGGAAAAACTTACAGAAGAAGCAAGAAAAACAGGATATTTCAATTAGTATATACATTATTAGACAAAGTATTTAAATCAAATTTCCTATAATAGAATAATGGAAGAATATCCCAAATACTTTACATTAAATGAAGCAAGGGAATTATTACCAGAAATAGAGAAAAAACTAGAAAAATCTATAAAACTGAATAAATCATTAAAACTATTACAATCAATAAAAATAGCACAGGAAGACAATGTAGATATAGGAAATCTGGCATTATTGGAATATTCAGTAAAACAGCATAGAATAGCATACTTATTATTCAAAGAATTATTTGATATAACAAAAAAGGGAGTAGTCATAAAAGATGTAGATTCTGGGCTTATAGACTTCTATTCAAAACATGAAGGAAAAGACATATTATTATGCTGGAGAGCTGGTGAGAACACAATAAATTATTGGCATGAATTAGAGACAGGATTTGAGGGAAGAAAACCAGTAAGTTTGTTAGATGAAGAGATAGAAGACACTAATGATTAA
>JBBSWW010000026.1:1769-31231 GCA_038046085.1 Nanobdellota archaeon
CCACCAGAAACAATAATCAAAGAGATAAATTTCTTGATGTAAATACCATATTTCTTGGATTTGTTTATGTAATATATTATTGGGAATACTACTAAAACAATAAATAACTGTCCTGCTTCAACTCCAAGATTAAATCCTAAAAGTGCAGTAAAAAAATTAACTTTAGGGAAACCTACTTCAGCAATAGCACCAGCAAAACCAAGACCATGGAAAATACCAAAACCAAAAATCAACCAGAACTTATTTAATTTATTTTCCCACAAATTAACTAAAGACATCAAGCCAACAACTATAATACTTAGAGCAATAACTGGCTCAACAGTCTTAGGAGATATAAAAAGAAGACCAGAAGCAGCTAAAGATAATGTAATACTATGAGAAACTGTAAAACCACTAATGCTCTTCAATAAAGAGATAAAACTACTTGATATTAATATAAAACCAATAATAAAGAAAATATGGTCAAAACCAAAAATAATATGTTCAATACCTAATTTAAAATAATTAAAGAAAACATTAGAATTACTAGATTGTTCATTTTTGACTTCAAAATATAGAATATCTTCACCAATAAATCTCTTCTTAGAATTACCAAGATTAACTTCATATATCTTGTTAACGTTGAAAGTTCCACTTAGAGTTGAATCATTAACACTAAGATTATTTATTTTAGAATTACAATCTACTAAAACATTAAAACCATCAATAGGATCAACATCATAATTGAATTTAGTAAAAGAACAAGGAACACCATCATTCTTGATAATAATCTTTTTAATTATATAAGACTGATAATCATCACCAACTTCTGTCAAAGAACCATCATTAGAAAATAAAACAGAATCATCATGAATATCAATAGTATTATGGAAAATAACAGTGCTATGAGCAGATACTAAATTACATAATAATACTAAAGCTATTATAATAAATATGAACTTCATCTAATTATCTATATTAATATAATATTAAAACTTGCTATATACTAAGAAGCTATTTTTTATGTTTCTTTTCTTTTTCTATCCTTATTTTAGTATATACTGCTGCTTCTAAGTCTTCAAAGAATCCGTTTAATGATGTAACTAACATTCTTTCTCTATATTCTCCTGGAATATTATTCAATTCTTTAACTTCTCTTATTATAGATAAATTCTTGACCAATTTCAGTCTTTTCAAATGATCTCCTTCTAACCAATCTTTCCAGAATTTTATTTCATAATCTTCTTTCATTTTCAATCCTCCTTCATTTCTAAAATCATTTTTTTGTGTTTATTAAATATTTTTTCATCAATATAACCATATACTCCCTGTAAGTCGTTCTTGAATTTCTCTGAACTTATCTTATCTTGCAATTTTTTTAATCTTTCTATTAAGTTACATCTTTCTTTTATCTCTTTTTTTATCCATTCACTATCCTTCATTTGTGTTATTATCATGAAAACGTCTCTAATGTCTGTGCTTCTACAACTTATCATTTTCATAACTATCAAAGCATCAGTATCTATTATTTTAACTTTTAATTCTTCAGTTATTGTTTTTCCTTTTAATTTTTGGATGCTCGAATTCTCAAAAACCCATTCAGCACTAAATCTTGAATTAGTTTGTCTATCAAGTATTTCCTTGAATAATATGTCTATGCTTGCTTTAAATTTATTCTCTAAAGTCTTTTCATACCTATAAAAACTTCCGTGATATGGGATATCTATATCATCAGCAACTACTTTTATATAACCTATTTTTATTAGTTCTTCTTCTATCTTTTCTAATTCACATTTTTCTTTTATTACTATATCACAATCTATAGAAAATCTTGGTAAAGCATAAGAGTTAACAGCGTAACCTCCAATTATTATGAAGTTAAAATTCTTTAAAGCTTTCAAAGTTTGAAAAATCTCTTTCTCTCTAAGTTGTAGATGATCCATGATTCTCCTTCATATAATCATAACAATATTTATACATCTCATTTTCCTTGGCTAATTTTAAAGTAACTTTTAATGGTTCAACATTCAAGTCATCTTTAATTATCTTAATTATCTTCTCTACAGGAATTAATATAACATATTCTCCAATGGTAGAACCTTCATTAATGTAATTTGGAATATTATTTTTGTTAAAGAAACTTTTCCAATATTTTACATCTTTCTTCAATACTTTAATAAAATAAGGAGATTTCTCAATACCACGTTGAACATAAGAATAATCAGACCATAATTCAATAGCAGATAAGCCAGTAAAAGAATAAACTTTATTAGATTTTTTCATTAATTCTGGGACTTTAAATTCCAATAAACCTTTCATTATAGTATCTGTTTCTAAACATTTATAACTATTCTTAGATTCTTTCTTAATCCAACCATTATTCAATAATAAACTAAAAATTTTCTTCTTCATACTAGAACTTACAATCCAATCTAATTCAGATTGTCTGAAAGATTCTCTTGAGCCATGCTTAACATAAAACAAAGCATAAGCTCTCAATACGAAAGATGGAACTTCACTTATCATAGTTACCAAATAGGTAACCAACTATATAAACTTTACTATTCTCTTTTTACTAGTAAAAGTTAGTTTTTAATATGCTATAGAAATTATAACGCCCCGAACGTGGACGAAGCCTTTATGAGAATGCAATATTGTCAGACTAAATTTTTAATTATTTAGCTTAATACATTATTAGAATTAACTTGTTTATATAATCTTCTATAATATTTCTTTTGGTATTTCGTATTTTTTTGTTGAATATATTATTTCTTCTGCTTGTGATATTGCTTTTTTGCATAGGTTCATCATGTTGTTATAGTTTTGTTTTACTTCTTCTATTTTTATTGATGGGCTATATCTTGCGTCTTCTCTCTTGTCAACATCTGATTTTTCTTCTTTATCACTGTATACTGTTATCCTGTTTATGAATTCTTCATTATAATCTATTATTTTATTATCTTTAAGGTATCTTATGAATAATGCTGTGCACTTTTGGCTTCTGCTTTCTACTCCGAATTTTGATAGTATTGCCAGAGCACAATAATATAATGTATAGAACCATTCTTCTGGTATTTTGTAGTCTATTCCCATTTGTTTTAGTGCTTCGCAAACTTCTAGGTTCTTTTTCGCTTTTTTAATATAGTCTCTTGCTGCTTCTTCGTTTACTTCTACTTTTAGTAATCCTTTGTGCTTTTTTCCTTTGTTTTCATCTTTTAAAGCGTTGCTGAAGCATTCTTTTAGTTTATCCATTTGTTAACTCCTTAATAAATTCTACAAATTTTTCTTGTCCATATAATATTGTTCCTTTCTTTATTGCTTCTATAAATGCTTTATTATTATTTTTTATTTCTTTTTTGAATTCTTCTATTGTAAAATTTATTGAGTGTATATTTTTAATCTCACTTTTCTGTATTTTTTGTATTGTCTCTTGTATTTTCACTAAATTTTTTTTGTTTGATGTTATTCCTAAGATATCTATATCATTGGCTTGTTCTGGAGAATATAATATGCTGCCGAATAATATGGTGAAGTCTGTTTGTTTTTCTAGTTCTTCAAAGTTATTTAACCATCTTTGTTGCTTGAATGATTCTTCTAATAAATAAAGTTCTATTTTCTTCTCTGTTATTTTATTATAATTAATTTTTATTATGTAAGTGCTTGTTTTTCCATTTCCTATTTGTTTTAGTAAAACTAAATTGTTATTTTCTAATTTCTTTAATATCTTCCATAAACCTACTCTACTAACTTTTAATTCTTTAGATAAAGACGTTATAGTATGTTCTATTGAAAATTCCTTTAATACTTTCAATAATATATTTTTCTCTAAACTTTCTTCTATTTCCATTTTGTTAATAGTTATTAACTAATAGTTAATAGTAATATATAAACCTTTCTACTGAATGATTAGATATTAACTTAGGTTTAAACCTATAAACTAAAGTTTACATTATAATTATTCTTTTATTAAGTGTCTTATACTCTTAAAATGCTCAATAACTGGCATGATTTTCTCTATTGTCTTAATATCTTTGATATTTCCTTGTTCTAACTGTTTTAGTATTTCTCCTTTGATTAATAATTCTCTTATTATTGATGACATGTCTCTTTCTTCTCTCAAACAATAATCTTGTAAAATACTTTTATGATTATAGTTTGTTCTGAACATTATTCTTTCTTTCATTAATCGTTCTCTCTTATTGTAATCGTATGGTTTGCTCATTTTTTCTTTATCCTCCCCTTAATTTTAGCATGATTAATATCATATTCAGCTTCTTCAACAATCTTCCTTAAATTAAACATTAACTTGTTATAGATATTGTTCAATTCATTCTCATCCATAAGCAAACCTCCATTTGTTTATTATAGGTATAAACTATTATTTTACCAATTTATAAGCCTTATAATGAACAACACATTACAAACATAAATAATACAAATAATAAAGATTCTATGCAATAAACATAATATTGACTTACTGCTATATAAATCTTGCACGCACAATGCACATACAAAAACTATATCTTAAGTGATTCTTAAACTTTGTACGTCTCAAAGGCTCCACTAATACTAAAACATTTCAAGAATATAAACTTTGTAGGCATTTTGTAGCCACAAATAAGATAAAAATAAAACTATAACTTTTTATATGAATAAATATCTTAAAACTTATGCATTTATTTGAAAAAAGAGAGTTGTTATGGAAAGTTTCTCTGATAGTCTTAGTTTCTTTAGTTGGTCTTAGTCTATATACCTATTCTAATGATTTGTCAACTTTTTCTTCTGAATTAAATCTTCCTTTGTTATCTAGTCATGATTCAAATAGGTGTTCTGCTGTTGAGGATATAAATCTCATGCCCCCATATTTAAATTTGAGTTCAAATATAGTTATTAAAGATTTTTCTATTGATAATTCAGGCAATATTTATATTTTAGAAGATGAGAATCATGTAGGCCGTAATAACCGTCCTATTCTAATTGTTAAAAAAATAGATTCTAATGGTAATCTCTTATCTGAATTTGGATATAGTGGGATTAATAATGGGCAATTGAGCTGGCCTAGTGGTATTGATATTGATTCCAATAATTTTATCTATATCGCAGATAGTGGTAATAGTAGAGTGCAAAAATTTTCTTCTAATAATGATTTTATTACACAATGGGGCTCTGAAGGCTCTAGAAATGGACAATTTAATCAGATTTTTGATATAACAATTGATTCGGCTAATAATGTATATGTTGCTGATAGTCTCAATTATCGTATTCAGAAGTTTGATTCTAATGGTAGGTTTTTAATGAAATTTGGTTCTCAAGGTTCTGCTAATGGACAGTTTGCTTCAGGACCAAGAAGAATCGCTATTGATAGTGTTGGAAATATATACGTTACTGATTTTTCCGATAGAGTTCAAAAGTTTGATTCTAATGGTAGACTTTTGTTGAAGTGGAACGTTGATAATGGGCCTAGAAATATTTATGCTGATGATAAAGTTTATGTTGCTGTAGAAGGACACATTAAAGTTTTTAATACAGAGGGCAGATTTTTGTATAACATCCCAAATGTTCTAACAGGTGATGAGGGTAGTGGCACTATTGATAAATATAATAACCAAATTTATATTGCCGAAAATTCTGAAGATATTCATGGACAGTATATTTCTAAAATAAAAAAGTTGTCTTGCAATAGCCAATCCACAACTGATATAAATACAATTCCAACTACTTGTTTTTTTGTTAAGTCTTGGGGCTCTATAGGTTCTGGTAACGGTCAATTTATTCTTCCTTCTGGTATTGATGTAGATTCCAATCATAATATTTATGTATCTGATATGAATAATGATAACATTCAGGTTTTTGATTCTGAAGGTAATTTTTTAAGAAAATGGGGTTCTCGCGGAACATCTAATAATAAACTTACTTCTCCAAGAGGTTTATCAATTGATTCCTCTAACAATGTTTATGTTGTTGATGCTGGTAATTTTCGAGTTCAGAAATTTAATTCTAATGGAGGGTTTTTACGTTCATATCCTATTAATCGTAATGCCCGTTTTGGATGGGACGTTGTTTTAGGTTCTTCGAATAATTTTTTTGTATCTCAGGGCAGTGAAATTAATGAATTTGATATTAATACAGGTTCTAGGTCGACTCCTACATTTATAGGATTCCCTCCTCGTCTTAATAATTCTCTAGGTCTTGCTTTTGATAGTTCTAATAGAAGGTTATTTGTTGGTCTTGACAGAATTTATAATTTTTATGAGGATGCAAATAATCAAGATATAGTCTTTGGTTCTCAGGGTGCAAATGAGGGTCAACTAGATTATCCTATTGGTCTTGATATTGATTACAATAATAATTATCTTTATGAAGCTGATATTGTTAATAAACGTGTACAAATTTTTACATTAGATGGTAGATATGTAAATAAATTCGGTGATACAGGTCCAAGAAATGGAAAATTATTCAATCCAAGGGATGTTGCTTATGATGCTGAAGGTGTTAATCCTGATACCAATCTGAGCAATCATTTTGTATATGTTGCGGATTTAAGTAAAGTTTTCAAATATAAATGTGCTAGTATAAATCTAGAAAATCCTTCAATTAACGTAAACATTCAACCTCCTTCTAATGTTCCTGATATAAATTTTTCTGAACTTGAAGAGCCTGTTGTTGATGTCCCTGAAACTTCCGTTTCCTGTTCTGATTCTGACGGTTTATCTCCTAGTATTTCTGGCAGGGTTACATCTACTAGTAGTGGTTCTTCTCAATCTTATATTGATTCTTGTATTTCTTCTTCTAATTTCTTGTGGGAGTATTCTTGTCTTCCTGGCGGTTTGTGGAAACAGAATTGTTATAAGTGTGATTCTTGTCTTAATAGTAAATGTGTTAACGCTTACAAGAGACATACAGTACAAGAATGTGAAAGTTCAGAAAGGAGAGGTGCATAATGAAAAAATTAGTTTTAATCTTAATATTCTTATTATACACTAATATTGTCCTAGCTCCATCATCAAGTTTTCCTGATCAAATGCCTTCTATTCCTAGTGAGGTCTCTGTTCAGCCAGGTAAATGTTTTGATTCTGATAATGGTTTGAATTATAATGTTAAAGGTTATGCTGTTGTTACAACTCCTGTTTATGATTCATGTTTTGAATATGCTGGTTTAGGCTGGAATAGTGTTGATGATATTGGAAGGAAGAAACCTCAATCATTGCCTGCTGTTGGCGAATTTTCAGGTTCTTATCATTCTAAACTAAATGAAAGATATTGCGGTAAAGATTTTACTCTAAAAGATAAAGTACAAACTAAACAATTTGATTGTTCATTAGGAAAAAACAAAACTTGTGTTGATGGTTTATGCTACTCTCCTACATGCCGTAATACTGCTGGAGTTATTGAGTATAATGGTGTAGCAGTAAATCCATTAACTAATATTGGCGAAAAACAATCAGTAACATTCAAGAATAAATGCAAGAATGATGATGTATTACTTGAACCAATATGTTCTCAAACAGCCTCAAACACTAAAAACTATAAAATTCTTGATCCTACTGTGTATGATTATAAGTTTATAGTTAATTCAGGACAATATTACGCACAATTTAATGAGAGAAGATGTGGTTCAGGAACTGTAAGAAGTTGTCCTGTATTAGGTCATTCATTTGAAGCAGAAGTTGATGGTTGTTTATCTAATGGAGAAAGAGCTATATGCGCTGATGATATACCAAGAATGTCTAATGCTGAACTAGATAGATTCTGTAATCCAGATAGTAATGGAAGAAACTCTAATAATGATGATTCTGAAGAAACAGAAGATTCAGGAACTCCAGTATCAACTTCAGGTTCAGCTTCATGCACAGATTCAGATAGTGATAATATGCATCTAGATGGTAATAATCCTTCAACAAAAGGAACACTAACATTAAAACAAAACAACCAAATTATTGAAACTAAAGATGATTATTGTATTGGAACAACCAAACTAAAAGAATGGTATTGCAGGGGCGGAGACAAGGGCTTCAGGGAAATAAGTTGCAACTGCAGATCAGATAAGTGCATCTCATAAACACCTCTTTTGCACCGTTTCTCCTATTATATATCTATTATATAATAACCCTTGTGTTTTGAAGCTCTATAATGTGTTTTATGGTGTTTATGGGCTTTTTCACCGTTGTTTTACTGGTGCTTCATCGTTGCTATTAGTTCTTTTAGTTTTTCTTTAGCTAGTTTTGGTGTTAGGCAATAACTTTTCTTATTATCTACGTACTTGTTATATTTTGGTAAGTTTTTTCTTGTGCATACTATTATCCATTTATCGAAATGCTTGTTTAACCATTGCACTTTTTGTATTAATTGTTCTGTCTTGTTTGTTCCTGTCTCTATTTCTATTCCTATCTTGAATTTTGTGTCTATATAGCTTACGTCTACTCTTTTGTTTTCTATGCAATACTCTATTTTTAGTTTATTGTTTATTTCTGCGAATAAGTTTTTCATGTAGAAGTGATAATCGCTTTCTCTTTCCATTGTCTTATTTATATAGAACCCTCCAGGGCTTACTTTACCGTCTAGTTCATTTCCTCTTACATACTTGTATCCTAATCCTATTGCTTGTCTTCTGGTATTATCATCTAAGTCTTTTGCTCTATAAAAGTTCTTTTCTAGCTTTTCTAAACTTCCATCTATTTTCTTGATATTTATTTTTCCTTCTTTGATCTTATTTCTTACTTGTTCATATATCATTTCTCCTCTATAATATGACATTATTGGTTTTGTTTCTATAGTGTATATCTTGTAATATTCTATTGCTTCTTTTCTGCATTCTTCATCCTTTTCTTTAGTTCTGAAATAGTCTACTGCTATGCTATGGGCTTCTCTTAATACTTCACTATCATACTTATGATTTATAGGTACTGCTTCGCTAGAATTATGTTTTTTCTTGAATTCTAATAATTCATTAACCTTTTTCTCGAATATCTTTCTTTCTTGTTCTCTTTTTTCTTCTAAATTTTTTTGTTTTTCTATTTCTATCTTTTGCTTATTTAATAATACTTTATATTTTTGGTTATATCTTTCAAAGAAATGATCTATTTTTTCTTCAAACTCATGATAGTTTTTGCCTTCTATCTTATCAAGAAATACTCTTAACTCTTCAAGTTTTTCTATCATTCTTATTGTTGATCCAGAATCTAGCACATAACCGAATAAACGATCAAGTTCTTCGTTTGTCTTATTTACATAATAAGCTTGTCTTGAAATATTTTCCTGTTCTTCTTTTAATTTCTTTTTTTGTTTTATCTTATATTTTATAATGAATACTATTGGTGTTGCTAGTAATATTATTAATCCAATAATTAAAATACTAAAAACAAAAACTCTATGCCAGTCTACTTTTATTAATTCATCATAAGCTTTCTTTAATATTATTCCTAGTGCTAGGACTATTGCTATAATAAATATCTCTTTTTCATTTCCTTGTTCAGCCATTCTTTAACTGACTCACCTCTTTTTGAAGTTTATAGACAAGTTTAAACAAGTCACTAACTTCTTTAGTTCCCATAATATTATTCAAAACTTCAACATTCTTAACATTAGAATTTTCTTTTAAACTTTGAAGTTCATTTTTTAATTCTATAATTGAATTTTCTTTATTCTTCTCTAAAACTCTTAACTTATCACGATCCAATAACCTATGACAATTTTCACAAGTTTCATTGGTTAATCCATTAACTTTCTTACAAAACATACAAGTTTTAAGTTTAGGCTTAACATTATTAGAGTTAGGATCATTACTATTAATAATTCCCCTCTTAACTAGTTCCATCTTGAAAGCATCTTCATGATTGCTCATATCATAGACTTTCAATTGTTTAGTGCTAGTCCATCTTGCAGCATGCTGAATCTCAACATCACTATCCCCTCTCAATCTCCTAAAGGTTACACCATTACGTTTAAGACTATAAGCTGTTAATGACTTGTTAATATTTAACTTTCTTAAAGCATTCTTTATTACTTTATTAACATTCTTAGGTTTTAACTGTTCAAACCTGTCTTTCCTTCCCTTATTAATAAAGAAGTAAGAGTTAGGATTATTCTTTAAAGGATGTTCATTAAACCATTTAGAAACGTAAGGATAACTATCAATACATTGCAAAAATCCTGTTCCTTCTTTACCATGTTCACTAATATAGACTTTAGCATAATTATCATATAATTCAACATCCTTAACCTTAGTATACAATATCTCTTGTGGTCTTCCAAGGCTCTCTAATGATAAGAACAAATAAGCTTGTATTCTTGAATCGAAACTAAAAAAGTTCATCAGTTTCTCAAACTCATCCCAAGTAATCCTATCATTCCTTAACTTCTGCTTACTCTTATCGATCTTTATACTTAAATGCCTTACAGCATAAGGAGTAATATTATCATCAATACGTCCTCTTTCGTCTTTTTCTGGAAATAATATTCTCCAAGTTCTTTTAAGATTTTTAATAAAATCAGTCTTGCTCTCAATACTTTTATAATTATTATGCATGAAAGCAACTATCTTATTAATATCATCACGATCACAATCTTTAAGGTCTTTCTCTATAGCATGACATATAAGTTTCATACAATCAATAGTCCTGTTTCTTCTGATATAACTCAAATCTTTAGATTCAAAATAAATAAATAGTTTCTTGAAATACTCTAAATTTTTATGATTCTTACAATAATATTTTCCTCTACCATTATATTGTGTTTTACGCTCTTCAGGTCTTAAACTGAAAAGTTCTAAGTTCTGTATAAAACATTCATATTTTGCTTTACTATTGTATATATCATTATCTGACATAGTTCCCTCCCTTAAGCTAAATAATATGTTATATTGCTATTTAAAACTAAGTCAGACAAACAGAGAATTCGCATAAAAGTATAAACGCCCCGAACGAGAATTTCTCAATAGATAATATGGAAGGATAGTTGGATCGCCGGATAAAACCATCCTTGTTTTAGATCATCTATTGTTTCGAACTCGTGTCAGAGCCTATCTTCAACCTTTAATTAATAAAAGGCATCGAAAGGGCCCTATCCTTGACCGGACTAGACGATCGGGGCTTAGTTCTTGAAAAATAGCTTTGGTTTAAAAAGATAACGATTTGTATAAAACTTATTTATGGAATCTTATACGTCCAGGATAGACAAAAAGTGCTTTAGCATCATAACTTCTTCCCATCATTCTTTCACTATTATATCTAATTTTATCTCTAGTTTCATTACGAACATTAAGAACATCAGACTGTCTTGTCAATACCATACTAAAACAAGGAGCATAACGTGAACTGTGATTAGGACTCATTATAATACTGAAGAATGGATCTCCTCTATAACCTAAAAATGGATGAATTTGTGAATCAGGAGAAAAAACTGTAGATAACTCTTTTTCTAAATCATCACAATTAATTTTATTTCCTGTCTCATCCTCAACTAAAATCCTTAATAAATTGCCAAACATTTCAATACCAATAGCTCTCTCTCTTTCTAAATCGCCAGGATCTTTTTCCCAAACATAACTCAAAGCAAGAGGTTTTCTAGTTTTAGCCCAATCAAGAACACTAGGACCAATAACATCATCAGAATAAACATTAGGAACTAAAACAAAACGAGTAATATCAGGATTCATAAAAGAACAAACTTTAGGTTCCCTATTATAGAACTCTTTCATTTTAATAACTCTAGGGTGATCTTCCATACTATAACACTAGAGAAAAAACTTTTAAGCTTAACCAGAAAATAAAAGGGTTTATTATCCTCTAAAACAATAAGTAATATATGAAAAAAGAGCTAAGACTAAGCATAAACCCCACAGCATTAGCAATAGGATTTTTATTCATAATATCATTATGGTTGGCTGATATAAACATACTAATAATCAGTGATAATGGAATAAAAGCAAATTCACATATAACGCCTAATATAGAAATAAATTCATTAATCCTGGTAATAGTGTCTGTAATAGTAATACTAGCAAGCTCAACATACTATTTCTTTACAATAAGAAAAAAGCATGACCAGAACTTGTTATTTGCAGGAGTATTCTCTTTAGGATTAGCATTTGGTATACTCATATTCTTATTAGGAGGATTAGGACTAATAATATTTGGGCATGATTCATACATAATAGGAGTTCCAAGTTTAGGAATATATCATTCATCAATACCAATATTATTAATGGGTGTAATAGGAATGACAGTGCTGGAATAGGCATAAAGAATTTCTATAAAATATAAATGGGCCTGACGGGATTTGAACCCACGACCTTCGGCTAACTTAGCACTCTTTAGCTATAAAACTTCTATGAAGCTAAAGTGGTCATATAAGACTTGCACGTAAAACATTGTTTACTCGATGCTCTACCAGGCTAAGCTACAGGCCCATCTTTAATGAAAAAAGGATAGAGGTTTTTATATAAAGTTTTTGATTAAACATTGTAGAAAGGTTTATTAGATTATAACAGTAAACAACAAACATGGCAACAAGATATATTGGGTGCATATCAGCAAAAGGTGGAGTTGGAAAGACAACTACTACTATAAACTTAGCAGCTGCATTAACATATTTTGGAAAAAATGTAACAATACTAGATGCAAACTTAACAACACCAAATGTAGGAATCTATTTAGGAAACCCAATAGCACCAATAACATTACATGATGTACTAAGAGGAAAACATGATATCAAAGAAGCAGTATTCTCACACAAATCAGGATTGAAAGCAGTATTAGCAAGCATATCATTGAAAGATGCAAAAAAAGTAGATACAACCAAATTAGCGAAAGCAATCTATGGACTAGAGGGAACAGCAGATATAATATTAGTAGATGGAGCAGCAGGATTAGGAAAAGAACCACAATCAGCAATAAGATCAGTAGAGGAAGTAATAATAGTAACAAATCCAGAAATGCCGGCAGTAACTGATGCATTGAAGACAATAAAATTATGCAAAGAAATGGGAAAAAATATTTTAGGGGTTGTAGTTACAAAAACAAATTCTAAAAATGTAGATATGTCATTAAAAGATATTGAAAGTTTATTAGAGACAAATATCATAGGAGTAATACCAGAAGACAGAGCAGTAAAATTCAGCCAGGCAAACAAAGAGACAGTAGTACATAGTCATCCAAAAAGTGCAGCTGCTGTTCAATACAAACGTTTAGCTGCTGATATGCTTGGATTAACTTATCATGAGAATGTTGAGACTAATAATGGATTTGTAAATTGGGTAATGACGTACTTAGGATTTAAAGATTAAAACTCTTCAACAACTTGATATTCGTCCTCGTAAATAATATTTTTTAAATCTTTTTTGTTCATAATCTCTAATTTAATATCGACTAAATACTTTTTGTGAGATAATAATAAAGTCTTTTCATATTTTTCTTTACCTTTTTTAGTTAAATAAAATCTGTACTCTCCTTCTTTTAATTTAGGTTTACTTAGCCATTTCTTATTTTCTAAAACCTCTTCTATTAATTCTTTAGGAAGCAACCTTTTACCAGCTGAGAAAACACCTTCACCATTTGTTGTATAACGATATAACTTTTTTTGCAACATATACAATTTAGGCATTACAAAATATTTAAATATAGTCACTAGTTTGTTTATTTAGAGTTCCCCCCGGTAGCTCAAACTTTTGTACGTTTAGTATAATGGGAGAAGCGGTGGAGCAGTCGGCTGTAGATAAATTCGCTGTTTGATCAAGCATAATGCTAAGAAATGAAAAACAGATAGCTGATCCCGACAGGCTGGGGGTTCGAATCCCTCCTGGGGGACTCTAATTAATTTTAAGAACTTTTTTATTATATTTATATCATGAAAACAATACTTATTGGAGAAGATGAACTTAGATTAAATAGATTCTATCAAAGTGCATATGGTTCTAGATATAATCTTGTAATAAGAAGAGATGGAAATGAAGTATTGGCTGAATTAGAAAAAGATGATTATGATTTTGTAATATTAGACAATGATTTAAGAGATGGGCCTACAGGGATAGAGATTATAGAGAGAATGCATAAAATTGGAAAAACTAATGAAATGAAATTTGCTTTATGTACATGCAATCCTGATCCTACTTTAGAAACTAGAGCTGAAGAAAACGGAGTTGCATATTTTTCTAAATGTGAGATAATAAAAAAACCGAGGATATTAACAGAATATTTTGAACAGCAATAACTTTAAAACTAAATTTTACACCCAACACCTTTTATCAAGAGTGATTACTATTCTTAGTTCTTTAAAATGAGAAAAACTTATAAATTACTTAAGTAGACTTCAGAATAAGCCTTGGTAGTGTAGCGGTCAGCACCTGACCCTGTCGAGATAAAACTTTATTTTATAATGAGGTTTAATCAACGAAAGGTCATAACTCGAGTTCAAATCTCGGCCAGGGCGTTAATTTTCTCTAAAAATATCCAACATACATTGTCTAGAACAAGGTTTATAAAATAATCATAACTTTAAAGTATAATAATGTTTAAATATAACGGGCTAGCAAAAGCTTTATATACTACTCTTATTTCATTCGAACTTATGAATCTTTCTAAGACACTAGCATCAATAATGTTCCAATAGATTGAACTATGTCATTAGATAGATCTATGACCTAAGGGCCGGTAGCTCAGCTTGGTAGAGCACTTGAGATGGCGGTAAGCAAAAATTGCTGATCATCGTCGGTGTTCCTTTTAACAAGCGGAATGAAAGCAAGTGGTCGTGGGTTCAAAAAGATAGAAAGATTGAAAGTCCCATCCGGCCCGCATAATCACAAAAAATGGAAGAGAAACAAACAATAATAAAACATGTCTTGGTACCTCAGCATGTAAAATTAAGCGAAGAGCAAAAACAAGAAGTACTTAAAAAGTATAATATTTCTGCAAAACAATTACCAAGAATAAAAAATGATGATCCGGCACTAAAGATGATAGAAGTTAAGATTGGAGATGTAATAATGATAAAGAGAAAGAGCCCAACAATCGGAGAGAGCGAGTATTATAGGGTGGTAGTAAATGGTTAAAGAATACAGAGAAATATTGCAGGCTTTCTTCAGAGAAAATCCTTTTGTAGAATCAAATATAAGAAGTTTCAATGATTTCATAGAAAAACAATTACAGAAACTAGTAGATGAACTAGGGGATGTAGTGCCTACAATCATACCGCAAGAGGTAGAGAGTTTTGTAATCAAATTAAAAAAGATATGGATAGAAATACCATCTATAATAGAGGCAGATGGAAGCAAGAGAGATATCTATCCTAGTGAAGCAAGATTAAGAAGCTTGACATATTCAGCTCCAATATATTTAGAGGTAAGTGCATATGTAGATGATGTACAGAGAGAGAATTTCACAGCAATGATAGGAAAATTACCAATAATGGTAAGATCAAAATATTGCCATCTATATGGAATGAAAAGAGAGGAATTAATACAGAAAGGTGAAGATCCAAATGAAGCTGGCGGATATTTCATAATAAATGGAAATGAGAGAGTATTAATCACAGTTGAAGATTTAGCATCAAATAGGATATTCATAGAGAAAAAAGAGGTAGGACCTAGTGCATATGTATGCAAAGTATTCTCAGAAATGGGAAGTTATAGGATACCACATACAGTAGAACAGATGAAAGATGGACTATTCTATTTAACGTTCACAAGATTCAGAAGAGTTCCAGTAATACCAGTAATAAAATCATTAGGATTAGTAAAAGATTCAGATATAGTAAAGATGATATCAGGAGATTCAGAATATGATTCAGTAATGATAAACCTATATGACTCAGCTGAATTAAAAACAGAGGATGAAGCATTAGAACATCTAGCTAAAAAAATAGGAATAACACAGATAAAAGAGGTAAAATTCGAAAAAACAAGAGAACAACTTGATAAGTACTTATTACCACATCTAGGAACAACACCTAAAGATAGAATGGTAAAGGCATATAACTTATGCAAGATGGTAAGAAAATTCTTGAAAGCAAGTGAGGATGGTCTTCCATTACCAGATAAAGATCATTACATGAATAAAAGATTAAAATTAGCTGGAGACTTATTAGAAGACTTAATGAGAGCAAACCTAAGAAGCCTAGTACAGGATATAATGTATAATTTCCAGAGATTAGTAAAGAGAGGAAAATTCCAGTCAATAAAAATCATAATAAGAGATGAATTATTAAGTTCAAACATTAAGAGTGCATTAGCTACAGGATCTTGGACAGGTGGAAGAAAGGGTATAAGCCAGAATATGGACAGGACAAATTACTTAGCTGCATATTCACACTTACAGAGGGTAAACTCATTATTGACTTCAACACAAGAAAATTTTGAAGCAAGAGCATTGCACCCTACTCATTATGGAAGACTATGCCCTATTGAAACTCCTGAAGGAACATCAATTGGATTGAGAAAGAATATGGCAATAACATGCGGAGTAACAAAAGGTGATGTGCAAGAAGATAAGATTAGAAAAGCTTTAGAAAACTGCGGGGTGAAGCTAGCGCTATAAAAATGACAGACATATTCTTAAATGAGAGATACATCGGAACAACAGAAAGTGCTAAAGACTTAATAAAACAAGTAAGAAGTGAGAGAAGAAAAGGGGTATTACCAGCAGAATTAAATTTCCATCACGATCAAGAGTATGATGAGATGTTCTTTGATACAACAAGAGGAAGAGCAAGAAGACCATTGATAGTTGTAGAGAACGGAAAATCAAAATTAACAGAACAACATATACAGGAATTAAAATCAGGAACTATAAAATGGGAAAAATTAGTAAAAGATGGAGTAATAGAATATATAGATGCAGCTGAAGAAGAAAACTGCTATACTTCATTATCAGAAGAGGAATTAACAAAAGAACATACACATTTAGAGATATCACCACTAGCAATGTTAGGATTATGCAGTTCACTTGTTCCTTTTTCAAACTTCTGTGCAAGCTCAAAATTAATTAGAGGAAGCAAGATGCTTAAACAGTCAATAGGAATATATGCATCAAATTTCTTATTAAGAATGGATACAGATGTAAATGTATTACACTACCCACAAAAACCATTAACAAAAACATTCATGGATAAGATATTCGAATCTGAGAAGCATCCAGCAGGACAGAATATTGTAATAGCATTGATGAGTTATGAAGGGTATAACATGGAGGATGCTATTGTAATAAACAAAGGAAGCGTAGACAGAGGATTCGCAAGATCATCATTCTTTAAACCATTCAATGTAGAAGAACTAAGATACCAAGGTGGATTAGTAGATGAAGTATGCATACCAGACAAGGAAGTAAAAGGATTCAGGACAGAAAAAGATTACAGGTTACTAGAAGAAGATGGAATAGTCTATACAGGAGCAAAAGTAAAAGATGAGGATGTAATAATAGGAAAAGTAAGTCCTCCAAGATTCCTAGGAGAATTTGAAGAATTCAATATTGCAACAAATGTAAAAAGAGAATCATCAATATCATTAACAAGAGGGGAATATGGAATCGTTGATATGACATTATTAACTGAAAATGAAGAAGGAAACAGATTAGTACAATTAAGATTAAGACAGCCAAGAATATTAGAGGTTGGAGACAAATTCGCTTCTCGTCACGGACAGAAAGGAGTAGTAAGTCTATTAGTACCTCCACAAGATCTTCCATTCTCAGCAACAGGAACAGTACCTGATTTAATATTCAGCCCACATAGTATACCATCAAGAATGACAATCTCACACCTAATAGAGATAGTAGCAGGAAAAACCGGAGCATTAAAAGGTGAATATATAGATGGAACAACATTTGATTCAGCATCAGAAAAGGATATAAGAAAAATGTTGAAAGAGGAAGGATTCAGAGATAATGGAACTGAAACATTCTATTCAGGAATAACAGGAAAACAATATCATGCAAAAATCTATGCAGGAAACATGTATTACTTAAAATTAAAACACATGGTAGCAAACAAATTACATGCAAGAGCAACAGGAAAGATCCAGTTATTGACAAGACAGCCAATCGAGGGACGTTCACAGGGTGGAGGACTAAGATTGGGAGAGATGGAGAAAGATTGTTTCGTAGCGCATGGAGCATCAATGTTATTGAAAGAGAGATTCGATTCAGACAAGACATTATTATATGTATGTGAAGAGTGCGGAATGATAGCAGTATATGACAGCTACAAGCACAAAGAATATTGTACAAAATGCGGAAGCAATGTAAAAGTATCATTAATAGAGGTAGCTTATGCATTCAAGTTATTAATAGATGAACTAAAATCACTATGCATCTATCCTAAATTATTATTGGGAAGGAAATACTAAAATGGAAAATTACGTATACAAAAAAATCAATGCAATGATCTTCGGAATGCTAAGTCCAGATATTGTAAGAAAGATGGCTTGTGCTAAGATAGTAACACCAGAATTATTTGATAAAGAAGGATACCCAGTAGATGGTGGATTAATGGATGTAAGATTAGGAGTAATAGATCCAGGATTAAGATGTAAGACATGCGGTGGAAATTTAAGAGATTGCATGGGACATTTCGGATTCTTAGAATTAGCAAGACCAATCATACATGTAAAATATGCAGATGTAATATTAAATTTCTTAAGATGCACATGTAGAGAGTGCGGAAAATTATTGACAGATAAAAAAATGAGAATACAGATAGAGGATGATGAAGAACAAGAAGTAACAGAAGATGATGCAGATGTAAGCACAAAAAAACAGGTAAAAGGAATAAGCACAACATTAAGAAATGTAAAAAAATGTCCACACTGCCAGGCAAAACAGCACACAATCAAGGTAGAAAAACCAACAACATACTTAGAAGAAGACAGGAGAATAAATCCTATAGATATCAGAGCAAGAATGGAAAAAGTCTCTGATTCAGATGTAGCATTCTTAGGATTAGATCCAAAATTCGCAAGACCAGAATGGATGATACTAAATGTATTGCCAGTACCACCAGTAACAATCAGACCAAGCATCACACTAGAAACAGGAGAGAGATCAGAAGATGATTTAACTCACAAACTAGGAGATATAGTAAGAATCAACCAGAGATTATTTGAAAATATAAATGCAGGAGCACCAGAGATAATTGTAGAGGATCTATGGGATTTATTACAATATCATGTAACAACATATTTTGATAATGAGATAAGCCAGGTACCTCCAGCAAGACATAGATCAGGACAATCATTAAGGACATTAAGTGAGAGAATCAAGAGCAAAGAGGGAAGATTCAGACATAATCTAGCTGGAAAAAGAGTAAACTACGCAGCAAGAACAGTTATTACACCAGATTCCAAGATAGAACTCAATGAAGTTGGAGTACCAATGGAAGTAGCAATGGAACTTACAACACCAGAGAGAGTAACAGAATGGAACATGAAGAGATTAAAAAAATTCGTAGAAGCAGGGTCAAAAAAATATCCGGGAAGCAATTATGTAGTAAGGCCTGACGGAAGAAAGAAAAAAATCACAGATGAGACACAGGAACAATTATTAGAAGAATTACAACCAGGATACTTAGTAGAGAGACATTTAATGGATGGAGATATAAGTATATTCAACAGACAACCAAGCCTACACAGAATGAGTATAATGGCACATAGAGTAAGAGTATTGCCAGGAAAGAGTTTTAGATTAAATCCTGCAGTATGTTTCCCATACAACGCTGACTTCGACGGAGATGAGATGAACTTACATATACCTCAGACAGAAGAAGCAAAAGCAGAAGCAGAAACATTAATGGAAGTACAGACACAGATCATAACACCAAAGAATGGAACAAATGTAATAGGATGTTCAGAGGATTCAATAACAGGAAATTATGTACTAACAAAATTCATGAAACTAAATAAGGAAGATGCAGTACAGTTATTACATAGCATAGGATTCTATGATACTGAAAGATTCTTAACATTCAAGAAAACAGTAGAAGGAAAAGATGTATTCAGCGCATTATTACCAGAAGACTTTGACTTCATAGGAAAATCAAAATCAAAACAGCCAGTAGTAATCAAAGGTGGAATATTGTTAGAGGGAGTAATAGACCAGGCAACAATAGGACAGGAAAAAGGAGAATTAATAAGAGCATTAGTAAATAATTACGGATATACAACAACATTGCAGATACTAGGAAAAATCTTCAGATTAGGAATAGCATCATTAGGAATATATGGCTTTACGACAGCAATCTCTGATACAGATTTACCAAAAGATGTACAGGAAAAATGCAGAGAGGCAATATACAATTCAGAAAAAAGAGTAGCACAATTAATAGAACAATATGAATCAAAAGAACTAGAACCATTGCCAGGACAGACATTAGAGGCAACACTAGAAGTAAAAATATTAGAAGTATTAAATAAAGCAAGACAGAAAATAGGAGAGGTAGTAGGAGAGATCTCTGATGTCAACAACTCAACAATCATAATGGCATTAGCTGGAGCGAAAGGAAACTTACTAAATTTAGCAATGATCGCAGCATGTGTAGGACAGCAGTCATTATCAGGAAAAAGAATTGATTTAGGATATAGGAACAGGACATTAAGCATGTTCAACAGAGGGGACTTATCTCCGAAAGCAAGAGGATTTGTAAGAAGAGGATACAAGGATGGATTAACACCTGAAGAATTCTTCATGCACTCAATGACAGGAAGGGACAGTTTCATGGACTTAGCTTTGAGAACACCAAGATCAGGATACTTATACAGAAGATTAGAAAGTGCATTACAAGATATCAAAGTAGAATATGATGAAACAGTAAGAGATGCAAATCATAATATCGTACAATTCAAGTACGGAGATGATGGATTAGATGTATCAAAGACAGATGCAGGAAAGATCAAAGTTGTAAAGACAATGAGGGAAGTAGTGGGTGAATAAAATGGTACTACCAAAACATTTACATGACAAAGTAGAGAAATACTCAAAAAAATACAAGATAACAGATAAAGAAAAAGCTGAGACAGCAAGAAGAGTAGAAGAAAAATACGAGAAAGCAAAAATAAGTCCTGGAGAGGCAATAGGAATAATCACAGCTGAGAGTTTTGGAGAGCCAAGTACACAGTTAACATTAGATGTATTCCACTTTGCTGGAGTTTCTGAGATGCAGGTCACAGTAGGATTGCCTAGATTAATCGAAATTTTTGATGCAAGAAAAAGACCAAGCACGCCAAGAATGGAATTAAAATTAAAATCAAAATATTCAAAGACAACAGAAATGGTAAGAGAGATTGCCATGAAGATAAAAGAGACAAAATTAGGAGATGTAGCACAAGAGATCACAATCAATGTAGCAAAAGCGAACATCGAGATAGTATTAGACAAGAAAAAATTAAGAGAACTAGACATAAAACCAAAAGCAGTATTTGACAAAATAGTATCAGAAATGAAAAGTTTAGAAGTAAAAGATGGAGATGAAAGCATAATAATAAAACCAAAAGAAAAAGATTTAGCATTATCAGAAATCTATAAGTTAAAAGAAAAAGCAAAACAGATACATGTAAGAGGATTAGAGGGAGTAACACACGTATTACCAGTAAAAGATGAAGAAGGATACACAATATTATGTGCAGGATCAAACCTGGAACAAGCACTAGAACTAGAAGAAGTAGAAAAAGAGACAATAATGACAAATGATATCTTTGAAGTATCTAAAATCTTCGGAATAGAGGGAGCAAGAGAGGCAATAATAAGAGAGGCAACAAAAGTATTGAAAGATCAGGGTATCAGCATAGATGTAAGACATATCATGCTATTAGTAGATGTAATGACAATGACAGGAAATATCAAGGGAATAACAAGAACAGGAATAACTGGAGAGAAAGAGAGTGTAATAGCAAGAGCAACATTCGAGACTCCAATAAAGCATTTAATAAACGCAAGCCTAATAGGTGAAAGAGATGATTTAAATAGCGTAGTAGAAAACGTAATATTAAATCAGCCAGTACCATTAGGAACAGGATTACCAGGATTAATAGCAAGAACTGCTGAAATGGAGAAAGATGAATAATGACAAACATAAAAGATGATCTTAAAAAGAGAAAACCATTAGTTGGAACAGATGCAGTAATAAGAGCAATATTAAAACATAAGACATCAAAAGTATATGTAAGCTCTAACTGTCCTCAAAAAGGGAAAATACTAAGTCTAGCAAAAACACATAATATTGAAGCAGAACAGTTAAAAGAAAACAATAAAGAAGTTGGAGTATTATGCAAAAGATGGTACCCAATAAGCACAGTAAGTTTTGAGTAAAAATGAAATTAACCATAGACTCAATAAACAATATTAATTTGTTTGAAAATCTTACTGGAGCAAGAGTAAAAGATTGCATAACTGAAGAGAGAAAACTAATATTCCTAGTAGAAGAGGGAAATATAAAACAAGCATTAGGAAAAGAAAATTCTAACATATTCAGATTACAGAAATTATTAAAGAAAGATATTGAGATAATAGGATATTCAGATGATGTTAGTAAATTTGTAAGGAACTTAATATATCCAAATAGAGCAGATGAGATAAAAATAGATAATAATAATGTAATAATAGTAATCAATGATCAAGTAATGAAAGGAAGAGCATTCGGAAGAGGGAGAGAGAATTTAAAGAAAATAAATGATCTAGTAAAGAAGTATTTTAAAATGGAAGTAAAGATTGTATAGTTAAACTTATAATAATTTCTAATATATTAAAAATTTATGGAACCACAATTAGTTAGTTTAGAAAATGGAGTTTTTCAATTATGTGAAATTGATACTAGAAATAATTTAGGTGGGCTTTTATATTCTGGAAAATTAATACTACCAAAATATCTGAGACAAGTTGATAAACCTCAAGTTTTAACAGACAGAGATAATGTTATTGTAGGTATGGATCCAGAAGGAGCATTTCCTCCAAGTCACACTCAATTTAGATCAAGTCTAGAATATTTCTTAACAAGAGTATCAACTCATGCAAAATCTTTTCAAGCTACACATTATTCATTGGATCGTTTCCAACTTCGTAGTTCTCCACCTAACTTTGTTACTGCAAATATAACAGCTTTTGGGATATTTACTCCATACAGATTAGAAACTATTGGAGAACAACTGGAATTAAAACTTAAGTAAAGATTAATTTAAAATCGATAAAAAGCTTTATAAAGACTTCAAATTTCACTAACAACAATGGGAAATGGACTAAACGCAGGTAAGAAGCTCAAAGAGACCAGAAAGAGTGCTAGATGGCATAATAAATGGTTTGTAAAGAGAGCATTAAACCTAAAAGCAAAAGCTGACCCATTAAGAGGAGCACATCAGGCAAAAGGAATAGTTCTAGAAAAAAGACAGATAGAGGCAAAACAGCCAAACTCAGCTATGAGAAAATGTGCAGTAGTACAATTATTAAAGAACGGAAAACAAATAACAGCTTTCATACCTGGAGATAATGCTCAGAGATTCATAAACGAACACGATGAAGTAATCATAGAATGCATAGGTGGAAAAATGGGAAGAGCAAAAGGAGATATCCCATGTGTAAGATGGCAAGTAATTAAAGTAAATGATCAGAGCCTAGATGCATTATTAAGCGGAAAAATCGAGAAAGGAAGAAGATAAACCTTTTATTATTATTTTAAATTGTTATATAGAATTTTTTATTTTAAATAATTATTTCTTAAAGTTTTTAGATCTCATAAAACTAACAAATTCTTTAGTTATCTCTAAATATTCGTAAAGATTAACAACTTTAACTTCAATAGGAGTAGGAGTATTCTTAGTTGTTAGAGTAACATTCTTTCTAAATTCTTCTTTAGCAGAATATTCAGCTTTGTCAATTTTTTTCAATAAATTATAAAGAGCCATGTATTTGTTTACAGGATTTCCTACTAATTTCTTAACTAGAATAGCTCTTTCCTTAATAGTTCCTGGAACTTCCTTGATCTTCTTTTCTTTCCTTAAATCCTCAAGATAAGCATGCATAGACATCTCAAAAGCATTAATCAATCTCTTCATAGCATTCTTCATAATATCGCAAGTCCTTGTATACTTTAAAGAAACGTAAACTAGATGATCTGCTCTCTTAAGTTCTTCTTCAGGACTTATGATCTCCTCTTCCATCATATCAACCATCTCCTTTGACTATAGAAAGATTACAATTGAAACTTATTTTTTGCATTAATCCCATTACTCCATTTATTTTTCACTAAGATCAAGAATAGTTTTAGCTAAATCTCCATCATTATCCTCTAAAGCTTTACGAGCAACATCTTTTGAGACATTAGCCTGCTCAGCTACTGTATTAACATCATCTTCTGTAATATTAGATTCTTCTTCAATATCACCAGAAATCTGCAAATTCTCTTGACCCATCATATTTACTTTAATAACTTCAGGATTCCTTATAATAAGGTTCTTCTCTTTAGTTTTAATTATTACTTCGTAAGCATCAATATGTTCCTGCTTAACGCCAAGTTTTTTCATAGCTTGTTCTAATTGTTTAGGGTTAAGTTTAGGCATCATTTGTTTATAAGACTGCTATTTAGCATAATATATATAGACAAGCTTATATAAAAAGCTTATCAAAACATGAAATTTTATTAACATGTGTTAACTACAAGATTTTAATGATAAAAGATATAGATAGTATAATGCAAATAGTAAGTGAAGAGTGTAAAAAGTGGGAAAACCCGATAGTAACACAGATATCTGACTTAACTGATGATCCTTTTAAGGTATTAATATCATGCGTATTAAGTCTAAGGACAAGGGATCAAGTAACTGGATTAGCTTCTAAAAGACTATTTGCTGTTGCAGATAATCCAGAAAAACTAGTAAAATTAAAAGTTGAAGATATTGAGAAAATAATATATCCAGTAGCATTCTACAGAATAAAAGCAAAAAATTTAGTAAGTATATGTAATGATCTAATAACTAAATATAATGGAAAAGTTCCTGATAAATTTGAGGAATTATTAAAATTAAAAGGAGTGGGTAAGAAAACAGCAGCAATAACAATGGTTTATGGATATAAATCAAGAGATTATATACCTGTAGATAGTCATGTACATATTATTTCTAATAGATTAGGAATAGTGAAGACAAAAACACCAGATGAGACAATGGATTCTTTAATGAAAAAAATACCTAAAAAATACTGGTATGAGTATAATGATCTGTTAGTAAAATATGGACAGAACATATGCTTATCAAATTCACCTTTATGTACAAAATGCAAAATAAATAAGTATTGCAAAAAAGTAGGGATAAAAAATTTTAGATAATCAGTGAAGCTTGGAAATAATCATCAAGCCTTTACCTATATTCAATTCTTGATGATATAGAGTGCTTCTCTCAATATATTCGAAAAAATCTAACATGCTGTCTTTATGAGAAATTGTGTTATCAACAAGTATAATCCCATTATCAGAAAGGATGTTAAGAGAGAGTTCTAAGTATTCTTTATATTCTGCTTTCTTAGCATCAATAAAGATAATATCGAATTTTTCTTTAAGATTTTTTAATATCTCAACAGCATTACCATGAATAAGTTCTATATTCTCAGCACCAGACTTTAAAAAATTCTCTTTAGCAATATTAGCATATACAGAATGGATTTCAATAGTAGTTACTTTTTTAGAATATATTGAGAACCAGAGAGCAGAATAACCATTAAAGGTACCAATTTCAAGAACATTAGATGGTATAATAGACCTGCATAATATAGAAATAAACTCTATAGAATCACGAGCTATATTCCTCTCCTGCCTATCGTTTTCTAATTCATTAATTATCTTGAACCTGTTATCCATAAAAAAATCAAGGCTTGAACATTTTATTAAATTTCCTAATCCTCAAATAATGCCTGACACCAAGGAAACCACTATAAGAAAGTATTCCTAGAGCACCTAAAGCTATTGGGATATAAACAGCTTTTTTATTAGCAAGAGCCTTAATAGCTGTACCAGTAATACCTGAAAGCCTATCATTCACTGGCTGTGACTCAACATTAACAGTAGATGATGAAGTTTGAGGTTCTTCATTTACAACTGCAGCTGGAGTTTCTTTCTTAACAATGTTAGTATTAATAGATGATTGTGGAGGAGATTGCTGCTGTACTATGATACTATCATTAACTTCTTCTCTTCTAGAACTTCTACCACCGCCACCATTACTTGGGTTACCTGGAGGTGAAGGAGGAACTGCATTTACACTAAAACTTAGGTTAAGGAATTCATCACTATCAGAGTGTCCGTAAAGATCCTTACATAATATTAATTCATTATATGAAGAAGCTGGAGATACATCCAAAGTGAATGAATGATTGAATGCTGTAGAGTTAGACATCTCAGTCATATTATCCCATACAAGAGTTGACTGACTTAATCTGCAGTAAGATTCTTCATCTGTATACACAAGAATATTAACATTTTCAATACTTGAATCAAACTGAGAGTTCAAAGATGGTGAGAAAGATAAAATCTGAGGTGCAGTATTATCTACAACAGCCATATTCTTGAAAAGTTCAGCAAAATTACCTGCCTTATCAGTAGATGTCATATGAAGAACATAATTATCCCTCTTAAGAAGCATCTTCTCATATAGAACATTTCCATCAATTATAGAAAATGCCATTAATTGATTATTGGAATCATATAATTCATACAATTGAGAATATTCATTTACATCATCTACTGAATAACTAATTGAGATATTATCCTTCTGGAATTCTACAGAATCAGGAGATAAAATTGTTATTACAGGAGCAATAGTATCTATAGTAAGAGTCCTTACTGGAGATAAAACTGAGTTATAATTATTGTCAGTACATCCAATATTCCATGAAGAATTGCCTTCATTCCATATTCTTGAGAAAGTTATATCATCAGATGTTATAATATCGTTAACCTGATCAACAGAATCATCAACATATAATTTACAGTTCTTAATACCATAAGCATCACTTGCAGATAATGATATACTATAATCAGTTGAATTTGTAATTGCATAATCCATAGGTGATATAATATTAATAACCGGAGCTGTGTCATCAACATTAACATATCTAGTTTCAGATAATATACTATTACCTACTTCATCTAAACATTCAACACTGTATGAATGCAAACCATCACTCAATGTTCTTGCAATATCCTTAGAAGAACCAGAATTTACAATACTAGAATCAACAACATCATTGTCAATACTGAAATCACAGCTTACAGAACTTGCATGATTATCAGAGACAGAGTATGATAATAAAACAGATTTGTTAAATACAGAACCATTAGCTGTCATTGAATCAATAACAGGTGGTATAGTATCAACAATTATTGTTATGCTAGATGAATTAATATTATTGAAGGAATCATTAGCACTTACAATGAAATCATATGTACCATCACTTAAGTTTGTTGGAATAGTGTAAATGCCTGCAAATAAAGGCTCTAAACTAATATCACTACTAGATGAATTATAAGAATACCAAACATTATCTAAATCATTAAGAGAGTCTGAGACTAATAAAAAGAATGCTGAACTATCTGATAGTATGCTACCATTAGATGCTATGAATATTATATTAGGTCCTTTCCTGTCAACGGAGAATAATCTTGAGCTATAAGATGATAAATAACCTGCTTTATCAGTACATTCAACATTCCATTTATGATTTCCATCATCTACATCATTCAGTGCAATATTAATATTGTTATCAGTATTATTCAAAACTTTTGGGATTGAAACTATACTGGAGTCGTCTAAAACTACTTCACATTGAAGATAAGGATCGAATTCTGAAGAAGCTATAAATGAGTCATCAGAAGCAACATAATCAACAGGTAAAGAGTTATTGTTAGTCTTAAAGTTATCATTTGGATATACAATGTTTACAACTGGAGCTTCTTTATCAACAAATAAATGGTAAGGGAATGATGTACCCTGATCAATGACATTGCCTGCAATATCACTAGCATTATTCAATCTGAAATCAATGAATCTTCCTATAAGATTTGAAGGGTCAAGACTATCAGAACTACATAACAAATCATCATTACAATCCAATGATAGATTACTTACTGTACTGCCACTTACTTGATATTCATCATTATTATCATCATATTGGATAAAAGGGCTAGACTTAACAAAACCAGATTCTTCCTCTTCAAACTGGAAATTAATATCTACATTTTCATTAGGAATAATACTATATGTTAAAGGATAGATAGATAAAATCCTGGGAGTCAAAGAATCATCTAAAACCTTAATTTTAATCTTAGCTTTCTGAGAATCATCAACTTTATCTTTAGTGGTAACCTCTACTTCATAATTAGTATCTGAACTAACAAGAGGTGCAATAATCTCAAAAGAAACTTCTTCTCCAGTATTAAGCCCACATGATAGACTACTTGCAGATGTAGAATATTCAACGTTCTTCTTATCATTAGACATTATAAAACTCCAGTCAGTAAAATTATTGATATAAGAACCAGCAGACATACTACCTAAATCAAACAGCATATAATTAATAGATGAATCGCAAGCTGATTTTTGATTAGCAACATTGAATGTCATATTATTTACTGTACTTTCATAAACTTCCTCTGGGATAATATAGTTAATCTTAGGATTGTTTTTTGCTTCAATAACTGCGGCTAGTAATATAATCATAACTAATAATATCAGACTCTTTTTCATTTTGAATGATATCACTTGTAGTAGTTTAAATACTTTTTTGTTATAATACTAAACTTAAGGAAAATCTTTATAAAAATTGTTAATACAACATAACTATGGAAATAATAGTATCATCATTCTATAAATATGCAATAATAGAAAATCCTGAAGCTTTTCAGAGAGAACACCAGGACTATTGCAACGAATTAGGAATAAAAGGTAAAATTTTAGTTGCTAAAGAGGGAATAAACGGCACAGTGTCAGGAACAAAAGAACAAATAGACAAGTATGAGAGAGAACTACTGAAAAATATACTATTTACAGGTATGACATTCAAAAGGACAATAACTGATGAACACCCATTCAAGAAAATAATAGTGAGAGTGAGAAAAGAGATAGTAACATCTGGATTAAATGTAGACATGAAGAATGTTGGAGAGAGAATAACTCCAAAAGAATTAAAAGGATTATATGATAAAAAAGAGGATTTCATAATATTAGATGCAAGAAATGATTATGAGAGCAAGATAGGAAAATTCCATAATGCAATAACACCAAAATTAGAGGTATTCAGAGATTTTACTAAAATATCTAAAAAATTATCAAAACATAAGAAGAAAAAAATAGTAATGTACTGCACAGGAGGAATAAGATGTGAGAAAGCATCAGCATACATGAAAGAACAAGGATATGAAAAAGTATATCACTTACAAGATGGAATATTAAATTATATAGAACAATACCCAGATACATACTTTGAAGGAAGATGCTTTGTATTTGATAATAGATTATCTGTTCCTAGTGG
>JBBSWW010000027.1:0-7244 GCA_038046085.1 Nanobdellota archaeon
TAAACAAACATACTATTGCAATTCTTCACGCTATAAACTTTTTAGGAAGGACTTCTATATCTGAGATGAACTTTATGGAATCACAGGATGTCAATGCTGAGCAGAGCAGGATTAAGTTAGTTATGGATAACTGGACTAAAAAACTTTATGATGATTTAAAGATTATTCTAGGTGAAGAACACCCTATTATAATAAAATTCAAGGAAGAATGGAACATAGAAGTTTCATAACCATATAATAAAAACAAAAGTATTAAATAATCTTGATTCTGAATTATGATTATGAAAACAATGAAATTAACATTTTTGATTATTGCAATTATGATATTTTCAGTATTTAGTGTTATAGCTGCTGAAGATGCTGATTGTGATGTAGACCTAGCTAAATATGCTTCACAAGCTAAGGACTTTGTTAATAATAATCCCGATAATAATGGTATTAAATATGGCAAGTCTTTTGTAGGCAAAAACGCAGTTGTAGAATTGCATGTTGATGATCAGGTATGGCATGCTAAGATGGTTAAGGGTATGATGACTGATGTATCTCAGGGTGAGGTTGATTCTAAAACTTTTACTGTAACAACATCTATGTGTACTCTTAAAGATTTACAGGATGGTAAGATTACTGCTAAGAAGGCATTAAAAGATGGTAAGATAACTTATCAGGCTCATGGTGCTATGAATAGGATGAAAGCAGTAATAATGCACATATTCCTATAATTTTTTTTATTATTTCATTCTACCTAAATATTTAAAAACTGATAATATCCTATTTTAATATGGTAGATAAGAGATCATTTGATGAAAGATTAGATGACATTAATGGATTATTGAAAAGATCTGGATCAGAAAGAAAAATCTCTGTAGAGGATATAGTTATAAATGATGATGGTTCTATAACAATACTCAGAACTTCTTTTTATAATGACTCTGGAAATATTCAAACACCTAATAGTAATCTTCCAGATGATCATGATTTATTATGGTCTGCAGTCAGATTGATGGATTATAAAAATGAGGAACTTTTTACACATGGCATAACAATCTATCCTAAGAGTTATAAAAAACCTTCTAAATAAACTAACCATATCTTTTTACAATCTAAATCTTTAAAAATAATTTTCATTAGATATGATTATGAGCGACGGAGCATCACAAGGCCAAGATATTAGCGAAGAACAGGTAAAAACTGAACGTAAAACCTTTCTCGATAGTCTTGTTAGGAATGAAGATGGTTCTATTACAATAAAAGGTGAGGGAATATTTTCAAGGGAAGAAAGACGTTTATTAAGAAGTCCACAATCAATGGCTGATGGTATACCCTATAATACAGATACTTATATTAGTAAAGCAGCTGCAGAATTAAATCCTGATAATGCTGAAATAGTGAGTTATGAAATCAGGATATATAGAACTGACAAAACTTCTAAATAAATCATATCATTTTACAATCTAAATCTTTAAAAATAATAATCTTGATTTCTCAATAGATACAAAGTGGTTGATCATTCTAAAATTCAGGAAGCTCTAACATATGATGATGTTTTGATCATTCCTAAGTATTCTAATATCTCTTCAAGAAAGAATGTTGATATCTCCAGTCAATTGACTCCTAAAATCAAACTAAACATTCCTATGGTATCTGGTAATATGGATACTGTTACTGAATCAAGGATGGCTATTGCTATGGCTCGTCTTGGTGGTATTGGTATTATACATCGTTACCTTCCAATTAAGGATCAAGTTCATGAGATTATTAAAGTAAAAAGAGCAGAAGCTATTGTAATTGATAAACCTTTTACATTGACTCCAGAACATACTCTAAAAGATGCTAAAATTTTGATGGAAGAAAATAATATTAATGGTATTTTAATTACAGATAATGCTTCTAGATTCGAAGGCATTCTTACAAGAAGAGATATGATGTTTGAAGATAATTTACTTATGCCTATATGTGATATCATGACTAAACGTTCTGATGCTGTTACTGCTGATTTTGGTATTGATATTGAAAAAGCTAAATTAATTATGAAAAACAATAAGGTTGAAAAACTTCCTTTATTGGATAAATCAGGAATTTTAAAAGGTTTAGTAACAGCTAAAGATCTCTCAAGAAAAGATAGTTATCCTTTAACTGTTAAAGATAAAAAAGGAAGATTATTAGTTGGTGCAGCTATTGGTGTTAAAGGTGATTATTTAGAGAGAGCAGAAGCGTTGATTGATGCTGGTTGTGATGTATTATGTATTGATATTGCTCATGGTCATTCTGAATTAGCAATTAATGCATTGAAGACTGTTAAAGATAAATTTTCAGATATTGAAGTTATTGCAGGTAATATTGTTACTGAGATGGCTGCTTTTGATCTGATTAAAGCTGGTGCTGATTGTATAAAATGTGGTGTTGGATCAGGATCTATTTGTGTAACACGTTTAGTTGCTGGTGCTGGTTATCCTCAATTTTCTGCTTTATTGAACTGTGTTAGAGTTGGTAATGATTTTAATATCCCTGTTATGGCTGATGGTGGTATTGGTGGTTTAGCCGGTAACTTTTCTAAAGCTATTGCTGCAGGAGCTAGTACTGTTATGCGTTCAAGATCTTTAGCTGGTACTGATGAAAGTCCTGGTTTATCTATTATGAAAAATGGTAAGAAATTCAAGATTTATCGTGGTAGTGCTTCTTTTGGTGCTAACATGGCTCGTAATGAAAGAAATCATGAGAAAGTTGATGAAGAATATAATCCAGAAGGTGTTGAAGCTTTGATTCCTTATTCTGGCAGTGTTGAGGAAGTTATCAAACCTTTCTTATCTGGGTTACGTTCAGGTATGTCTTATGTTGGAGCTAATAATATTAAAGAATTCTGGGATAAAGCAGAATTTGTTCGTATGACTCAGTCAGGCATTAAAGAGAGTTATCCTCATGATGTGGAGTTAGTTAAATGAATGAATTATATTTTATTACAGGTAATGAAAATAAATTAAGAGAAGCTCAAAGTATTTTGCCAAACATTAAAGGCTTAAATATTGATCTTATAGAGATTCAGAGTATTGATTCTAAGAAGATTATTGAACATAAATTGAACGAAGCTAAAAAACATCACTCAGGAACTTTTATTGTTGAAGATACTTCTCTAGAATTGGTTTCTATGAAAGGTCTTCCAGGTCCTTTGGTTAAATTTTTTGAAAAATCTATTGGGCTTGATGGTATTTCAAGATTAAGTGAGACTTTTGGTAATAAAGCAATAGCTAAAGTTGTCATTGGTTATTTTGATGGTAGTGATGTAAATTTTTATGAAGGAATGATTAACGGTACAATAGTCAGTCCAAGAGGGGATAATGGTTTTGGTTGGGATAAGATATTTGTTCCTGAAGGTTATTATAAGACTTTTGCTGAGATGTCTCATGAAGAAAAAAATAGTATAAGCATGAGAAAAATTGCTTTTGAAAAATTAAAGGAGTATTCACATGGAAAATCTTAAAATTAAATCTTTAGCTGATATTGATAAAATTAATTACTCTAGAGATGGTGATGCTGCTCTTGATCTTAGAGCTTCTGGTGTTTGGATTATTGATTTAGATTCTGAAAAGAAAGAAATTGTCCAGGATGAATATGAATTGAAGCCAAATGAAAGAGTAGTTATCTGTACTGGAATAGTAGTTGCAGTTCCTAAAGGATGTTATGGTTCTGTCCGTGACCGTAGTGGTTTGGCTTTCAATCATGGTTTGCATACTCTTGCTGGTGTTCTTGATGAGAATTATCGTGGAGAACTTCGTGTCATAATAGTTAATCTCGGATCTAGAACTTATAAATTGACAAAGAACGAAAGGATTGCTCAATTGATAATAATGGAATATAAAAAAGTCAATGTTGAATACGTAGATGAATTAGATGATACTAATCGTGGCAATAGTGCTTATGGTTCTAGTGGTAAACATTGAATAAAAACCTTTATAAAACATCGTTTAGTTCTTCAGATAACCAGGTTGCGGGGATATTTATACTCTAGAGCAAAGCCTGGTCAAACTTCAAGTGAAGGACTAGATGCGCAGGACTTAAGACCACTTTTGGAAGTAATCCTGTCTCTTAGTGGGTTCGTAGGTTCAAATCCTACTCCCCGCATTATTTTTTTATAATCTAGAAAATTTTCAATAAAATATAAGTAATGTTTTTAAATTATGGGATCAATATGTAATTATGGATTCTGATATTGCTTATTTAATAGGTAAGATTATGGGTGATGGACACTTAGAAAAAACACTAGGTTCTTGCTATTTTATATCTTCTAATTTATCAGATTTATTGCTTATTAAATCATTTATAATAACTGTTTTTAATATTGAAGAAGCACATATATTTTTAATTCCACCTCATGAAAGTAGTTCTAGTTATAAGTTAAGGATAAACTCAACAGCATTTTGTAGGATGTTATATAATTATGGAGCTCCTAAAGGAAGAAAAGTAAAAGTAGAGTATTTTGTACCTGAATGGATAATAAAAAATGATTCTAGTTCTAAAGCTTTTCTTCAAGCACTTCTAGAGGATGAACTAAGAACGATAAAAATAAGAGAAGCAAGTCATGCTAACGAACCAATGCTTAAATTATCTAAAATGCCTAATCTAATCACTAGTCATGAAGTTTTTATGCGACAGATAAAAGATCTTCTTAATTCCTTTGGTGTAAGTTCATCTAATATTAGGACAATTAAAGGTAAAAAAGATGCAAAAACTTTAGATACTTATTTTATCATTAATGGGAATAAGAAGAATATTATAAAATTTAAAGAAAATATTGGTTTTAAGTTCAATCAAGAAAAAATAAACAGTTTGGATCATTGTTATAATATTTTAATTAAGACATTAAATAATAGAAAACCTATCTATGATAAAAATGAGATAATGAAATTAAGAAAAGAAGGTTTTAGTATAAGAGTAATTGCTAAAAAATTAAATATAGGTGTTCATCCTGTACGTAACGTGATTTCAAAAAACTTATAAATCGTCATGAATATTTATTGATATGAAAAGTTATCTTTTAATATCTTTAGTTATTTTAGTATTAATCTTGTCTTCTTGTTCTAATCAAGCGCTAGATAAACCTCAGGATAGATGTGATACTTGTCCCTCTCCAGGTTCTTGGTCATATTGTGCTGACTCCATGAAGACTAGGAATAGTTACAAATGTTCTTCTGATAATGATTATGCCTGTGAAGCTTATATTGAGCAATCTGAATGTAAGACTGAGTTATCTTTCAAAGGTCAATTTATGGATGTTAAAGTTTCTCCTTTTGCAGAGGATCATATTGAAGGCATGATTAAAGTTGAAGCTTTTTCTGTTCCTTCAGAAACTGATCTTGTCACTTTCATGCTTGTTCCTGCTGATATTAAATTAGATAACTTGACTGATGCTGATCGTGCCAGACTGCTTCAAAGTTTTGATGTTGAATCTACTTATGGCTGGAGTGCTATTTTTGATACTTTAAAAGTTGAGAATGGTTTTTTCAATATTGTAGTTTTCCCTTCATCTAAGAATCATTCTCCTGATAAGCCTTGGCTTGATTGGGCACAGACTCAGGTTGTTGTAAAGAATTAATACTAACAATTTTTAATTGACTATTTTTATTATTCTTGTAGGACAATCTCTTTCTGCCATCTCATTTGCTTCTATCTCTGTTTTGTCTATTATTAATATGTCTGTCTCTCCTTTTCTTAATGAATTTTTTAATATTGCTTTTCCATCATCTTTTGATAGTTCCCACTGGTTTGGTGCATGTTCTACACATGTTGCGCATCCTATGCATCTCTCTCTGTAATGTAGTATCTTTGTCATTTTTCCTTTAATATGAATACTCTGTCATTTCTTCTTAGTTTTTCTTTTATTGGTATGGTAACTTTTTCATTTTTCTTCGCATGTTCTGTCTTTTCTTTTTCTATCATCATATCTTTGATTCTTGTCTGTACTACTCCTGTTGTTGGTCCTGTTATGAGTAATTCATCATCTTTATTCAGCATTCCTGATTGTATTTCTATCTCTGCTATTCCTGTTTTGTTATAATAATTATTCACTTTTCCTAATAATATTTTTTCTCTTGTTGCTTTTGATCCATATGCTCCTGACCATTCTCCTAGTTTCTTTCCTAGATAATATCCTCCTTGCCAGAATCCTCTGTTGTAGACTTTTTCTAGTTCTTTTATCCAGTTTTTTATTTTATCTTCTGTATATGTTTTATTGTAATAACTATCTATTGCCTCTTTGTATGCTTTTGTTGTTGTATAGACATATTCTGGTGGTTTTCCTCTTCCCTCTATCTTGAATATGCTTGCTCCTGATTCTATTAACTTGTCTATGAATCCTATTGTGCATAAATCTTTTGGTGACATTATATATTTGTTATCTATTACTAATTCATCTCCTGTCTCTTCATCTGTCACTTTGTATGATCTTCTGCAGTTCTGTAAGCATGATCCTCTGTTTGCTGATGAGTTGTATGTTGCTAGGCTCATATAGCATTTTCCTGATACTGCAACGCATAATGCTCCGTGTACGAATATCTCTATCTTTACTAATTCTCCATTTGGTCCTTTTATTTCCTGTTTTTTTATCTCATCACATATCTTCTTTATCTGGTTTAATGTTAGTTCTCTTGCCAATACTATTGTGTCTGCATATCTTGAATAGAATTTTACTGCTTCTGTATTTGCTATGTTCATCTGTGTTGAGCAGTGTACTGTCATTCCTATTGATCTTGCATACTCTATTGCTGAAGTATCGCTTGCTATTACTGCTGTTATTTTGTTCCTCTTTGCTTCATCACATATCTTTTTCATCAATGTCATGTCATGGTCGTACATTATAGTGTTTAATGCGATGTATGTCTTGACATTATTTTCCTTGCATATCTTTGAAATTTCTGGCAGGTCTTTTAATGTAAAATTATTTATTGACCTTGCTCTCATATTTAATTGTTCTATTCCAAAATATATTGAATCTGTTTTAGCTTTTATAGCTGCATTTAGTGTTTCATATGATCCTACTGGTGATGTTATTTCTACATGTTTTTGCATAAAAATGTAGTATTGAGAAATCTTATAACGTTTATGTTTTGGTTTATATTTACTTTTTAAACTTCTCGTATGCTTTTGATACTTTTGAATTCCAGAAACTTGGTAATGGATTAGATATAAATCCTTTGTAATTATGTGAATAAATATATGTTAGTCCTTTGTCTTCTTTATATTTCTCAAATTCT
>JBBSWW010000028.1:0-1434 GCA_038046085.1 Nanobdellota archaeon
TTAGTAATTCTTATAAACCAGTTTATCTGAAATATTGTTATGGATAATATAATTAGGGGTGTTAAAGCTATTCAGGTTTTAGATTCTAGAGGTATTCCTACTATTCAGACTAAAGTTTTTACTAAAGACTTGTCTGCTAAAGCTATTGTTCCTTCTGGTTTATCTAAAGGTAAATATGAAGCTTTTGAATTGAGGGATAATTCTAAATCTTATCATGGTTTGTCTGTTCTTGAAGCTGTTAATAATGTTAATCGTGTAATATCTAAGGAATTGGTTGGTACTGATGTTACTGATCAGAAAGCTATTGATGAGTTCTTGATTGGTTTTGATGGCACTCCTAATAAATCTCGTTTAGGTGCTAATGCTATTCTTTCTGTTTCTTTGGCTGCTGCTCGTTGCGGTTCTTTTGTTCAGAATAAACATTTGTACGAATATTTAGGTTCTAAAAGAGTTCTTCCTGTTCCTTTTTCTAATGTTATTAATGGTGGTGTTCATTCTGATAATAGGTTGCATGTTCAGGAATTTATGATTGCTCCTGTCAAGGCTAAGTCTTTTTCTGAAGCTACTATGATGGTTTCTGAAGTTTATCACTCTTTAAAGGAAGTTATTAAAAAAAGATTTGGTAAGCATTCTACTTTAGTTGCTGATGAGGGTGGTTTTTCTCCTCCTGTTGATACTGTTCATTCTGCTTTTAATCTTATTTTAAAGTCTATTGATGAATGTGGTTATTCTAATAAGGTTAAGTTAGCTATTGATTGTGCTGCTTCTGAGTTTTTTACAGGTGTTAACTATAAGATTGAGAAGAATAAATTATTAACATCCTCTGAATTGATTGATTACTATAAAAATTTAGTTAAGACTTATCCTATTGTCTCTATTGAGGATCCTTTCCATCAGGATGATTTCTCTTCATTTAAAGAGTTAACTAAGAAATTAAATATTCAGGTTGTTGGTGATGATTTGTTAACTACTAATATTCGAAGAATTAAGTTGGCTGTTAATGAAAAACTTTGCAATGCTTTGTTATTGAAACCTAATCAGATTGGTACTTTGACTGAATCTATTCTTGCTCATCGTTTAGCTAAGGAATCTAAATGGAATGTCATGGTTAGTCATCGTTCTGGTGATACTGAAGATACTTTCATTTGTGACTTAGCTGTTGCATTAGGTTCTGGACAGGTTAAGATTGGTACTACTTGCAGAGCTGAGAGCACTTCTAAATTCAATAGGTTGTTAGAGATTGAGAATTATTTAGGTTCTAAAGCTAAGTATGCTAAGTTTTGATTTATATACTACTATATAATGGTAAAATATCGAAACATTTATAAAGTTCAGTTTACTATTAATTTTGAGGTTATGAATTAAAAATGAGTTCACAATTACAATTGAATGATAAGGATTCTGTTTTATATAAAGAGTTTTATGGAATGAATG
>JBBSWW010000029.1:0-3399 GCA_038046085.1 Nanobdellota archaeon
CTTTCTAATAAGTATTCACCATTTTTTAAGTTAAACCACATTTGGATTAATGGTATTATCCTTACTGGTATTGGTACTACTCTATCTTTACCATGTCCTGCTAAAGTTTTTCCAGGCAGTTTCCCGTTTACTACTTTTAATTACATTCTGTTAAAGTCTATGTCTTGTTTTTTTAGGTTGCATATTTCTCCTATTCTTAGTCCACAAAATGATCCAAGTAGTACTGCTAACATTATGTCTGGTTCTTCTATGTTCTTGAAAATTTCTAATAATTGTTCTTTATTGAACACGTTAGGTATTTTTCTTGATTGTGGTATTCTTATTCTAGTCATATGCTAACAACTCCCAAACAATTTTTCTTGATTCTTCCATAAACTTCCATGATCTGGATAGTTCTTCGTGTTTTCTTCTTGTTACTATAACTCTTCTTGCTTTAGACTGGCTTAGATTATTGTTTTCTATATCTTCCTGTATTGCTTTATCTGTTAGGAATATTAAGAACCATTTATAGACTGTGTATGGGTTATAGTTGTGTGTTAATAGGTATTCGTACATTATTCCAGCGTCTTCGCTTAATGGTGTTCCTTTTTGTTGGTAGTGGTAATGTCCGCACTGGCATAGCATGTGTAAAATCTCTTTTTCTGTCTTGTGCAAAAATAACTCTCTGAAAATGTTTTGTAACCTCAGTGCTTTTCTGAGCGTGTTTTTTCTCCTTACATCCAGATATTTTTGCTTATAGGGCTCATTTTCCATGTTTTTATCTCCTTTTTTCGTTTTTTGGAGATATAAGCTCTGTAGTCATAGTGTTGCCAAAACCCAAAATTTATAAATAAATCACAATATCGAGGTTATAGACGCCAAGGTCGCCTAACCTGGTATGGCACAGGATTGCTATAATTGTTTTGCAATAATCCTGCGTCCGCAAGGACTTGGGGGTTCAAAAATCATTTAAAGCTAAAAAATCTGCTGTAAATGTTTGATAGTCCCCCTCTTGGCGTTTTTATTTTTATATTACGCCTGCTTTGGTAGAACGTTTGCTTTTTACATAACGCCCAAAGAAGGACATTGGTATAATGTTTTTGTTCTTAATAAAATTCATTTGAACTTTTAGAGAAAGTATTTAATAATTTGAGGCATATTTTAAATAAATAAGAAAGTTTTATATAGTTAGTAAGATAGATCTTACTTATGAAAACTGAAATTGATATAACCACAATGAGCTCTAAGGGGCAGATAGTAATACCTAGTAGTATGCGTCAAGATTTTGAAGAAGGAGAAAAGTTTGTTATAATAAAAAAAGATAAGAAGTTTATCCTGAAAGAACTTAAGTCATTAAGTAAGATATTAGAGGAAGATTTAATTTTTGCTAAAAGAACTGAAGAGGCTTTAGAAAGACATTGTAAAGGACAGTTTAAATCAAGCACTAAAGAAGATTTTTTGAAAGAACTTGACAAATGGTAGTTGAACACATAGATAGAGACATTCATTTTGAGAAGTTATTCCAAAAATTAGATGGTTCAATTAAAGATAAAGTAAAGAAGCAGATTATAAAGATTATTGAAAATCCTGAAATTGGTAAACCAATGAGGTATACGCGAAAAGGAACTAGAGAAGTGTATATAAAACCTTATAGATTGTCATATCTTTATTTGCAAGAAGAGAATAAAATAATATTCCTGGATTTATACCATAAAGATCAACAATAAATCTCTTTGTCTTTATACTTTTAGCGTGACTTTACCTCTTGGCGTTTTTATTTTCCTATCTAGAAATTCTTAACTATTTTCTTCACTTCTTCTGTGAATATCTGTGCTTCCTCTTCTGTATTATACAGATATAGTGATGCTCTTACACTTCCTTCTATTCCTCTTGAATTATACCAGCTGTGTACGCAATGTCTTCCGCTTCTTGTCATTATGTTTTTTGTCATCTCTAGTATTTTTGATACATCATGGTTGTCCATTCCTTTGATATTGAATGAATATATTCCGCTTCTTTTTTCATAATATTTCGGTCCTATTATTTCTATTTTGTCATTTGTTAATTCTTCTGTTATTATTTTATTTAATTTTATTTCTTGTTTTTCTATATTTTTCATCCCTATTTTTTTTAAGTATTTTATTGCCTCATTTAATCCTATTATTCCTGCATAATCCTGTAATCCTGCCTCATATTTCATTGGTAGTTCTTCTATTTTATAAGTTTCATATGTTGAATCTGTTACTGTCTCCCCTCCGACATTGTATTGTTCATTTTTTTCTAATAATTCTTTTTTTCCATATAATATTCCTGTTCCTGTCGGCCCTAGCATTTTATGTCCTGAGAATACTAAATAGTCTATATCTGATTCTTTTACGTCTATCTCTTTTGATGGCATTGCCTGTGCTCCGTCTACTATTATTTTTATATTGTTTTTATGTAATATTTTTGTTATCTCTTTTATTGGATTTGTTACTCCATCTATGTTTGATGTATATACTATTGATGCTAATTTAGTCTTATTTGTTATTGTTCTCTCTAGGTTTTCTATATTGAATGTATTATCTTCATTTGTTTTTATTATCTTTAATTTTATTCCTTGTTTTTTTAATTTCAGCCATGGTATTAGATTAGAATTATGTTCTTTGTCTGTTATTATTACCTCATCATCTTTTTTTAGTCCTATTGTATTTGCTAATATGTTTATTCCCTCTGTTGTGTTTCTTGTGAATATTATCTCCTCATTTTTTTTTGCATTTATGAATTTCTTTATATTATCTCTTGTATTGATTACTTCAGTTGTTACTTTATCTGCTAATGCATGTGAGCTTCTTCCTGAGCATGCTGTATATTCTTTATAATACTCATTTATTTTTTCTATTACCTGTACTGGTTTTAATGACATGCAAGCATTATCTAGATATATTATTTTTTTATTTAATATTGGGAAATCATTTCTTATTTTATGTACATTATATCCTAGTATCATTTAAGTTCCTCATCTATTATATTCTTGAATGTCCTGTAGGGTTTTGGTCCTACGATTACTTGATCATTTATGAAGAATGTTGGTGTTCCTCTTACTCCTGCTTTTAATCCCATATCATTATCTGTATCTGTCTCATTTTTATATTTCTCAGTTTTCATGCAAGTATTATATTGTTCAATATCTATTCCTAATATTTTGGGTATTTCTTCAAAGAATTTTTCACTATGATTAATCTGTTCATCAAATACATAATTATGATATTTTTCATATGCATCTTGTTCTAAGAAACAGTCTGATGCTAAGGCTGCTTTGTAACTGTAATTATGATGTGGTATATAGAATGTCTTGAATTGTAGGTTTACTCTTCCTTTGTAATTCTCTAATACCTGTTTTACTGTCTCTTCTGCTTTTTTTGTATATGGACAGGAATA
>JBBSWW010000029.1:3499-4728 GCA_038046085.1 Nanobdellota archaeon
CATTTTCTTAATGTTACTGTATTGAATAAACACTCTATAGAATCTTTTGTTAATTTCCTATATTTTACGCTGAATATGCTTAGTATCGCGAATATTGGCAATGCTAAGATACATAATACCATATTTTGGCAGAGTATATCTTGTTAATAAGAATTGTGAATGTTTAATCAGTGAATTATTTTAGAAAAAATATAGAAGTTCGCTAATAATCAATTTTTCAATAACTTTATATTATAATAAATAATTAAGAACATATGGGTGTTTTAGATTTTATAAGGTCTGATGATGTTTTAGCAGAGAATGTTCAGTTAGATGATAAAAAGATTATTTCTATATGGAATAAATATCTTAGAACTTTTGAAGAAAAAGGTAAGTTAATTTTTTCTATAAAAGAAGATGATATGTCTCAGTCTGTTATAAAATTAAGAGTATTGTTAGATACTGAATTAATTGATATTTCAAGATCAGAAGATTTAGAAGAAGATGTCATAGAAGATTTAAGAAAGTTAGGACATTCTGAAAATCTTAAGAGAATTCATAAATTACAACGTTGTCTTGGTTATGCTGAAACAACTTACGAATACGTTCATGCTTTAATGAAAAAGTTATATTCTATTATTATTCTTGAAGTAAGATGTGCTGATAAAGAAGATTTTGCTATTGATGATGTAAATGAATTGAAAGAGCTTTATGATCTTGAATTAGAAATTATTAAGAAAACAAAAACTTTTAGTAAGACTCAAAGAAGGGAGACTTTCCAGGAAGTATTTTTATCCTTAGTTACTGGTGAAAGAATTATTAAAAGAATGAATAATACTGAAAAAAGATTAATGAGAAGTATGAAAAGAGTTATGGATAAAGTTTTAACGACAAATGAAGATGAACAGATAAATGAAGGAATAATATTTGCGTGGGTTGCTGATGTAGTTAATGCAATAGATGATGAAATTGGCGAAGGAATAGCTAATTTTTTATTTAGTGGAGATAATGAGGATATTAATCTTGAATTTGTAAATAAACCGCAATTTGTTGATTTAGTAAGAGAAAAAAGAAGAGCTTTAACTCAGGATAGAATTTCTGAAGAGAGTATTAATGTTTTTGTCCATTTATTCAGGGAATGGTATAATCATAACGATAGATAAGTTTTATATAATAGTTTTAAAATTTTAGTTTCATGCCTTACTGTTTTACTCATATTGTTTTTTCTTGGTTTTTTACTAAGATTTATT
>JBBSWW010000030.1:0-15224 GCA_038046085.1 Nanobdellota archaeon
TCTAAAAAGTTATTACCATTAGCAATCAGAGCAAAAGTCTCAATCTTCTTTATATCATCTTTTTGAGTCTTGAAGTCAGTATAAGAATAAAGAGCTAACTTAACACCTTCAACAATACTATAAGCAGAGTCATAAGGATTGAAATCTTCATAAACTAAAAAACTGAATTCTTTAATATTCTTGTCTCTAAGGAAGACAGCTACTTTACCTGAAGCAATCCTGGCTTTATGGATATTGAAATCTTCTTTTTTACCTAAACCAATTAAAATTATTCTTTTAATGTTATTTTTTAACCTGAAAATAGAGATCTGATATAATTTACCTGTGAATTCCTTATCTTTAATACATTCTGTTATTAAACCATCTGAAAGAGCATCAAATTTCTCAATATTGGAGTAATCATCTTCGTAAACACCAATCGCAAGAGCTTCTGTCTTTAGCTCTTCAACAGGCTTAGTAAAAAGTACTGTTTTCATGTAGAATGGCAAAATAGAGGTCTATTTATTAAGTTTACTAAGGAGAAAAATTATATTGTGCAAAATATATGATAGTGCTTGATTAAGGAAAAACTAATAAATAAAACAAGACTGAGAAAGTAATATGTTAAAGGTCTACAATACATTAACAAGAAAACTAGAAGTTTTTAAAACATTAAAAGAAAAAGAAGCCAAATTCTTTGTATGTGGAGTTACACCTTATGATTATTCTCATTTAGGACATGCAAAAACCTATACTCAATTTGATATAATTGTCAAATACTTAAAATATAAAGGATATAATGTCTATTATTTACAGAATATAACTGATATGGATGATAAGATCATAAAGAAAGCTAATGAACAAAAAGTTGATTGGAAAGATATTTCTAGAAAATATGAGAAAGAGTATATAGAAGATATGAAAAATCTTGGAAATGATTCTGTAAATAAATATGCAAGAGCTACTGATTACATGAAAGAAATAGTATCACAAGTAAAGAGATTAATAGAAAAAGGATATGCGTATAAGATAAGTGATGGGTGGTATTTTGATCTAAGTAAAGATAAAGACTATGGAAAATTAGCTAAAAGAACTTCTTTAGAAGGAGAAGATGCAGTATCAAGAATAGATGAAAACACTGAGAAAAGAAACAAAGGAGACTTTTGCTTATTGAAAATTTCAAAACCAGGAGAACCATACTGGGAAGTTAATATTGAAAATGAAAAATTTTTGTCGAGACCTGGATGGCACATCGAAGATACAGCAATAACAGAGAAAGAATTAGGACAACAATATGATATACATGGTGGAGGAATTGATTTAATATTCCCACATCATGAAGCAGAGATAGCACAAATGGAGAGTATAAGTGGAAAGAAACCATTTGTAAAATACTGGATGCATACAGGATTTGTAAATGTAAATAAAGATAAGATGTCAAAATCATTAGGAAATTTCTTGACAATAAAAGATGTATTAAAAAGATATAATAAATATATTATAAGATTCTTGTTTTTACAAACACATTATAGAAAACCAATAGATTTTAGTGAAGAAGCATTAGAACAAGCTAAGAAAACATTACAGAAGTTAAATGAATTCATGATAAGCTTAGAGAGTTATAAAAATGAAGTCAAAGACAATAATAAAGTTGAGAAATTAATAGAAAAAACAAAGAAAAACTTTGAGAAAGAAATGGATAATGATTTCGATACACATAATGGAATAACAGTAATATTTGAATTTGTAAAAGAAGTTAATAAAATGATAGGTGAGAAAAATATTTCTAATGATAATGTTAAACAAATAATAAACTTCATGAGAGAGATAGATAAAGTCTTTGGAATATTAGAAGAGAAAAGTGAAATTCCTAAAAATATAATTAAATTAGCTGAAGAGAGACAAGAAGCTAGAAAGAAAAAAGATTATAAAACATCTGATAAAATAAGAGAAGAATTAAAAAAATTAGGATATTATCTAGATGACAAAGAAGAAGGATATGTTGTTAAGAGGCTATGATTCACTTTAAAATCTCCAGAAAGAATTTTTAAGAATAAATAGTAATGTTTATATATTTAGACATATTATACATATTTACACATAATTTGGGGTAAATATGACAACTATGACTTTAGCAGTATCATCAGAACTTAAACATAAAATGGAAGCATTTCCAGAGATGAATTGGTCTGAGGTAGCAAGACAAGCATTTATGCAAAGAATAAAAGATTTAGAATTTTTGAAAAAATTCAAGTCAAATAGTACTATGACAGAAGAAGATGCATTAAAATTAGGAAGAGAACTAAACAAAAATCTTGCGAAAAAATACGAAAAGGCTTAATAATGGATTTAGTAATTGACTCAAACATTCTTTTTGCTGCTTTGCTGAAAGATAGTGGAACTTCGGACATATTATTTAGCCATAAACTTTACGCACCTGAGTTTATTTTTGAAGAATTTAGAAAATATAAAGAATATCTTAAAGGAAAAACTCATAGAAACGAAGAGGACTTCAATGAACTTTTTGATATCTTTGAAAGAACTATAATTTTGATCCCTAAAGAAGAAATTCAACAATTCTTACTAAAAGCTGAAAAAATATCCCCTGACCCAAAGGATGTTTCTTATTTTGCCCTTGCTCTTAAATTAAGATGCGGATTGTGGGGCAATGATAAAGATTTGAAAGAAAAACAAGGTGTTGTACAAGTTTATTCTACTGAAGAATTAATTAATATGAATTGAAGCAGAATTTTCAATACTAAAACAAATGCAGTTAAGATAACTTAAGAGAGACAATAAGCTAGAAAGAAAAAATATTTCAAGACATCAGATAGAATAAGAGATGAATTAAAAAAATTAGGATATTATGTAGATGATAAAGAAGAAGGATATGTTGTAAAAAAATTACAATTCTATAAGGATAACACTTAAAATTCCTAAACCAATACCAATCTTGTTTATCAAAGATAAATCTTCTTTAAAATATAAAACACCAACAATAACTACAATTATGAGATTAAGAACTGTAAATATTGGAATAGCTTTAGATATATATTCATATTTCAATGAAATAGCCCAGAAAACTGTCCCAATAAAATAAATCAAAAGACCAATATAAAGAAGAATATTCTTGCTTTCAATAGACCATTTCTTGAAAAAAACATCTCCTACAACTTCAAGAATTACAGCTAATATAATCAAACCAAAGAAAGTAAACTTCAAAGCTATATTTGAAACCATAATAAAAATAATTATTGAATTAGTTATTAAAAGTTATTAAAATAAAAATTTACCTATGAATAAAACGTATTCTCCTTGCTATAGGACTTTTATCGGTTTTAACTTCTAATTCATAAGCTTCGTCCCCTCTTCTTAGAGTGTGAATAACTTCTAGACCTGAATGAGAGATTATTCTATCCATATTTATTTCAGCATCAATACCACTAATAGATCGATAAAAAGTAGAACCTAAATCATCTTTCCAACATTCAAAAACGTAAATATCTCTACATCCATTTCCTTTGTTATCAGACATAGAACCAGATTTTCCAGGAGTAACATTGCCAACTAGTTTCCAATCTGTTTCTGTATAAACTTCTAATTCTAATGGCATTATTCCATTCCCATTCCAGGAGGCATTCCACCATGAGGCATACCTGAAGATGTTCTAGAACCTGAAGCCAATACATCATCAATCCTTAAGATCAATTCTGCAACTTCAGAAGCTGATTTAATAGCCTGAGTCTTAATTTTCAAAGGTTCAATAATCCCTTGATTCCAAGCATCAATGACTTTTCCAGAGAAAACATCAAGACCCATCCATTTACCACCTTTCTCATGAGCAGCTTTTAATTCTGTCAAAGAATCAATAGGATCAAGACCTGCATTCTCAGCTAATGTAATAGGAATTGCTTCTAAAGAATCTGCAAAAGATAATACTGCAAGTTGTTCACGTCCAGATAATGTAGTTGCGAATTTCCTCAAACCTTTAGCTAATTCAACTTCACAAGCACCAGCTCCAGCAACAACTTTACCTGTTTTCAAAGCTGCAGTAATATCACCAATAGTATCCTTAACAGCTCTCTCAACTTCATCTACAACATGCTGAGTGCCACCTTTTAAAATTAAAGTAACAGCTTTAGCTTTCTTGCAACCTGTAACGTAAGTCATGTCTTCATTACCAATCTTCCTTTCATTAACAAGACCAGCAAAACCTAAATCTTTAGAAGATAAGTCATCTAATTTAGAAACCATATTAGCACCAGTTGCACGAACTAATTTTTCCATATCAGATTTCTTAACACGTCTAGCTGCATAAATTCCTTTCTTAGCTAAATAATGTTGAGCTAGATCATCAATACCTTTCTGGCAGAAAACAACATTAGCACCTGATTTGAAAACTTTTTCTACCATATCTCTTAACATCTTATCTTCCATATCAATGAAAGCCTGCATCTGAGCAGGATCTGTTATCTGAATCTTAGCATCTATCTCTGTATTCTTAACTTCTAAAGCAACATCCAATAAAGCAATCTTAGCTTCTTTAATCTCTGAAGGCATAGATGAATAAACTTTTTCCTTATCTAAAACTATTCCATCAATCAATTCAGAATCTTCAATACCACCACCAACTTTCTTTTCTATCTTAATATTGTCAGAATCAATCATTACTTCTTTATCATTGATTTCCATAACACTCTGAACTGCTTTAATAATAATTTCAGATAAACTCTCTTTAGCAACTTCAGCACCTTTACCTGTCATAGCAGTCATAGCAATGTTTTTTAAAGTCTGAACATCATTATGAGTAATAGTCTCTGCCATAGAATTCAATAATTCCTGAGATTTTTCTGCTGCTAGTCTATAACCTTTGGTAATAACAGTAGGATGAATATTCTTATCTAACAAAGCTTCAGCATTTTTTAATAATTCACCTGCGATAATGACAGCTGTAGTTGTTCCATCACCAACTTCATTTTCTTGAGTTTTAGCAACTTCAACTAACATCTTAGCTGCAGGGTGCTCTATCTTCATCTCTTGCAATATAGTAACACCATCATTAGTAACAATAATATCTCCTAAAGAGTCTACTAACATCTTGTCCATACCTTTAGGACCTAAAGTTGTACGAACTGTTTCAGCAACTAATTTTGCTGCCATAATATTATTCCTTTGAGCGTCTCTTCCTTGTGTTCTTTGTGAACCTTCTGCTAAAATGTAAATAGGTTGTTGATTCTGTGCCATCTTAATTCCTCCGAATTAGACTTCTGAATATGGGAAAACTTATAAGAATTTCTATAGACTACTAGATAGAAAGATTTATATTGTTAAGTTTCTATTAAGTAGTGATAACAATGGTATTGAATAAATTAAAATCACTAGCATTGACAGGATTATTAGCACTAAGTACATCTTGTGCAACAACTTCTAAGAGTCCAACATTTGAACCGCCAACACTGAATATAGAGACAAGAATCACAACAGGAGCAGGAGATTCTGTAAGTGCTGATATAGAAGTTAAAAAATTATATGATCTTAATGAATGCTCAAAACCTTATAATGCTATACAATTCTCAGGAGATTCAATAAAAAATCCAAATGGCAGAGAAGTAATATATCCTATAGGTTTCCTTCAAATTATAGATTGTGAAGGATATAGTAGAACAGTATTCTTTTCAAGTAATACAAATGATCCATATCAAAATGCTTATGTAAGAGCAGGAGATGGAACTATTAGAGAATTTTCTAGAGTTGGAGATAGTAATAATTTTAATGTAAGAAAAGTTAAACCTGAAAATAGAATAGTCTTTATGCCATATGAAAAAGGACTAGCAGAAGCATTAGTAAGATATGTTGGTGATAAGAAAAAAGCAAAAAAAGTAATTGATGCTGCAAGGTAATCAAATCTTATCATTAATTTCTTTAATAAATCTCTTAACAGTATTAATAAGATGCTCAGGCTGAGTCTTAAGAATTTCAGAAGATTTTTCAATAATATCATCACCAGGATAATTATCATTAGATGTTAATACAAATTTACCAATATTTTTATTTTTCTTAACAACATCCTTCCATAAAGAAAATAATTCCTGGATCCTAGAAGGTATTTGATTATTTTTACAATTCAATAATAAACATAATTCCTTAATTATAATAACATCCTTATTTTCCTCATCAAAAGCTTTCTTTCCAGCAACAAATTCAATCCTCACAACAGAATCAGAAATTTTAGTTGATTTCAAGATTTTTATCTTTTCAGCTTCCTTAGTGTTATCAAGATGTGTCCCACCACAGGCTTCAACATCAATACCAACAATATCTACTATACGAAGTTCTTTACTGATAGGAACACCACCCTGATAAATAGAGAAACCATATTTCTTTTCTGCAGCTTCACGAGATAAGAAAGATTTCTTAATAGGAATAGATTGTTTAATTATTTTATTAGATTCATCTTCAATCTTCTTTAATTCTGATTCTGACAAACTCTGGTAATGAGTGATATCAATATGAGCTTTCTCCAAAGTCTTTTTAGCACCAGCCTGATTGATATGTTTACCTAAGACAATACGAGCAGCAGCATTAACAATATGAGTAGATGTATGATGTTGAGCTAACTGGACTCTTCTACTTCTATTAATTTTACAATTTACTATTAATCCTTCTTTTAGACTTATATCTTTATTATCTATTAAGTGAATCATATGCTCCCCTTGTTTCCATATATCTTTTACTAAATAATTCTCAATTGATCCTTCATCTTTAATTTGCCCTCCAGATGTTGGATAGAAATATGTTTGATCAAGAATTATTATTGATTCATTATCATTTATTTTTAATATTTTTAATATTTTTGCTTTAAAATCTGTAATTTTGTAATCTTCATAATATTTAATATTTGTAGGTTTTATATTATTTAATTCTTTATCTAAAAATATTTGAAAAATCGGCTTATTATTTTTAGTTCTATTCTCTTGTATCTCATATTTATTTGTATTTTCCTGTATCTTCTGTTCATGTTTTGAAGCAACCAGAGAATAAAAGTTATCAGGAATTTTAATCTTTAATTCACTTGCTATAATCTCTGGAGAAATTCCATTACTATCATATAATTCAATTAATTTATCAATATTTATTTTTTGTTTATCTTTAACAAGTTTTTCAATTATAGACTTAGCTTTCTGTTTGTTAATATTATACTTATTTTTTTCAACATCTAAAATCTTCTTAACTTCATCTAAATTCTCAGACAACTCAGGATATTGCTCTTTTAACTCTTTAGCATGTTCTTTACAAATTTCAAATAAATCAATATTCCAATTATAATTTTCAATAAATTCAAAACATCTTCTTGCTAAAATTCTCAAGTTATATCCTCCACCAACATTTGAAGGCAATCCTCCATCATTTAATACAAATAATAAAGATCTAGAGTGTTCACCAATAGAATAAAGAGCACTTAATGGTAATATTTTCTTCTTTAGTTCATTAACTTCAATACCAACATTTTTAGAAACTTCTTTCCATGCCTTATCCATGTCTTCAACTTCGTCAACATTTAAATAACCCGCATAGGGAATATACTTAGCCATAAATTTTTCATCAGTTTTCAAACCACTAATATCATATAATTTTTTCATAACTTTAGGGAAAGTAGCATCATAAATTGTAGCACTTCCTTGAGAAAACCAAGCACATCTTTCCTGTCCCATACCCATATCCAAAACTTTAATATTCAATTCTTTATTTCCATCAGGAGTCTGTTCATACATCATATAAACCTGGTTACCAATCTCAACACCACGAGAAAAAAATTCCATACAGGGACCGAAATTGCCGCCACCAGCCCAAGCATCCTCATGAAAAGTAATCTCTTCATTAGACAAACCTAAACCCACTTTTAGCCATTGATGAATTTCTCCAAAGACCTTATTCTGATCCCAATCTTTAGGATTAACAAATTGGTGTTGTCCTATCATTACAAAACCTGTCATATGACTCCCAGTAATACCAACATTATCAATATCACCAAATCTTAAACAGAATTGTGGAATGACTAAAGGATTAGCTGGAGGACTAACCTCACCAGAAACAACAAATGGCTGGAAAGCTGCAATACTAGCAATTGTAAATTCCATCGTAGGATTCCATCTAGCAACAACAGGATATCTTTTAATCGGAGTGTAACCAAATTTTTTAAACATAGAAGAAAATTCTTTCCAGACATCAAGATAACTTAATCTATTTTTAGCAGGAGTATTACCTATAAATCTAAAACCGCCAGAACAAGTAGAGTCACCACAAACTTTTTGATCTTTATTTACACTCCAGAAATATTTATCACATTTAGAACATTGCTTCCTTGAAAAACCTTCTTTTTTCAAATAATCAACAGCATAATATTTTTCCGGATTCTTAGAAGTAATCTTCTTGAATTCCTTCTTTTGTTCTTTATCTGAAAGCATAAAAACTATGAAATTATAGTATTATTAAACCTTTTCCTCTTTTTTTGAATTCTCAATAATAACATATTTTGTTACAGCCATGAAAGGTTTCTTATAAGATTTAGTGATATTAAACATCATATTGCTAAAACCTAAAACTGGTTTCATAGCATATTTCATAATACTTAGTTTTTTACCGTGCCTATTGATATAACCATCAAATTTATCATTATATATCTTAACTTCTGCTGGAATAAGGAAAAATCCTCCTTCAGAAACTTTGTGCAACTTTAATTTTTTAATCTCCTTAGAAATTTCAGAAGAACTAATAGGAGAAAATGGACCTGAACGAATATAGAAACCTTCAAGATGCTTCACACCTAAAGGACCTGTAATTCCCTTGTACATTAATCCATAGAAAGATTTCCTGTTCTTGAAAAATATTAATATCTTACCCTTCTTGGATAAAACCCTCTTAGATTCTTTTAATATAATATCAATAGCCGGAAGTTTTTCAAGAGCAAATGTGATTATAATAAGATCAACAGAACTATCTTTAATATTCTCAATCTTATCAGAGAACAAAGTGAACTTCAAATTTTTAGTCTTAGATTTAACAAAATCAACAGCTTCCTGACTAAGTTCACAATCAACAACATCATAATCCTTGAACATAGGATCCAAATTCTTTATGACAGTACCATCATAACCTAATAGTGTAAGGACTTTCTTCTTACCAACAATATTTTCATCAACAACTTTTTTAATATTCTCAATCTCTATAGGATCATAGAACTCGTAATCTATACCCATCTTATAAGCACGAGAGACGAATTTTTGGTGTAATCTTAATTGGTTAAGAGTCCAGTCCTTAGGGAAAACACTAGACTGCATCCTCTCTGATTTTGAAGAATATTTATTGTAATGGTATATCTCTCCCAATTCTTTCCTAGCAGGAGCAGTAGGTGCTTCAGAAGGCTTTCCAAGCATCATGAAACAAACAGGAAGCCAAGGATCTGGAATATTTAAAATATTTTTTATCTTCTTAACATCACCAATACCAGCCATACAACAGCTACCATAACCAATATCCACAGCTTTCAATTGCATATTCTGAACAGCAGCTGCAGTAGCCTGAACATTAGAAAAATTTTCCTTATTAAACTCCATATCAACAATCAAGACAAATAAACATGGAGAGTGAAGAATCTGTTCCTGAGAACCAGCATCCTTGAATAATCTTTCAATTATTGATCTATCTTGTACAATAACAACTTCCCATTGCTGCCTGTTAGAAGGAGCTGGAGCTAAAATCCCTGCATGAAGAACTTCTTTAATAATATTTTCTGGAACTGGCTCTAATTTAAAACTACGAATGCTTCTCCTTCCAGCTAAAGCTTCTGATAAATTCATAAATCCAACCTGATGTCATGTACAACTGCCTCAAGAAAAAAAGGACAGGAACAACAAAAATAATAGAAAAGATGTCTATATTTATAACTTTCCTTTTAGAGATTAATTTCCTGAATTTTGATGAGAAAGGATATATAGCAATCGTTAATGGCATAAATAACTGAATTGGATTTTTTGAGAGATGAAATTTGGCTTTGCCTCTACGAAAACACCATGATAAGAATTCATTAAAACCACGAGTCTTATGATATACAAAAGAATTTTTTTCAATAATAATCTTATTACTATCAGCTCTTAATCTTCTAGTAAGATCAGTATCCTCACCACCATAACTAAATGAAGTGTCAAAACCATTAATCTTCTGAAGAGACTTCTTAATAAAAATTGCATTGCATGTTGAAATAGGATCATTATCAGATAAACCAAGAGCACCACCAGCAGGGAAACCAAGACATGCAATACACAATCCAATATGACTAGAACCTTTAGGAGGATAAGCATTACCACCAACACCTGAAACTTTATTAGATTCTAAACTATTAACTAAAACTTTCAACCAATCCTTAGGGACAATACAATCAGCATCAGTAAAAGCTATAAGTTCATTTTTTGATAACTTAATTCCTAAATTCCTCTGAACAGCAAAACCTTTCTCCTTAGATTTAATAGTCTTAATATTTTTAAATTTAGAAGCAATATCAAATGTCTTATCTGTTGATGCATCAACTACTAAAATTTCATATTTAGGATAATCCAAATCCAATAATGATCTTAAACATCCAGAAATATTATTTTCTTCATTATAAGTAATCAAGACAACAGAGACAGATTTCATTCTTGTTTTTCACCAACCACATAGAAGAGATGAGCATATAATAATTTAACAGGCCAAACCATAGGCATCTTCTCAAAAGAATACATATGCTTAAACCACCAAGGATAAGAATTATTCTTAACATAATCAATAGTATTTGATTTCCATTTCATATTCTTTATTTTATCTTCAATCTTATGGAATTTCATATCACGAAAACCAACACTATCAGGCCAGATAGGACAGTTCATAACACCAACTTTCACTATTTTTAACTTATGTTTTTTCATCAAATTCTTAACTGCAAAAGGATATAAAAATAATCTATCACCGTGAGTCCAATTAACATCATTAATCACATGCAAGATCCTATGCAAAGGAGAACCAACATTGAAACCATTAACTGCCAACAGACAAACATACTTTTTAGAGACACGGATGAATTCATCAAGTATCTCGTCATAATTTTTGTATTGTGAAATAGTGTTAAAGTTCCATACAAAATCAAAAGAATTATCCCTGAAAGGCATTTTAGATAGTGACTTAGATTTAGAAGTATTAACTTTGAATTTGAGTTCTTTCCAAGCTTTAATACCATCAAGATGAGAATTCAATAATGTTACATCACAACCAGCTTCACCAAAACCTAAAGAATAAATTGAGGGCATAGCTTTGAGTCCTGGAGCTGGAGCTTCTAATACAGACTTAATATTAAATTCTTTAACTAACTCTTTAAGATTATTTGAAATAGAATAACGTTCATAATCAAGCTGAAAAGTCTCATTTTCTACCATAAAGTTCTTATTGATAAATTCTTTATATAAGTTTCTAAATGTAGTTTTAATAATGTAAATCTTTATAAAATAATTTTGGATATAAAAAATATGGAATTTAGTGAAACTGTTGATCAAAGAAGTAGGATTTTATTACTTTCTTTAGAAAATGATATTAATTCAAGATTACTGCATCCTCATAGTATTGATGGTGTTGCTGATGAATCCTTAAAAGTTTTAAATCATCTTCGTGCAAGTTCTGGAGTTATAGAAGGTCCAGAAGCAATTCCAATATCTGATACAGTTTGTTACACTATTGACAGAGACTTAAGTAAAAATTTAAATGATTCACTTGATTTTTATATAGTATATCAAGCAAGAGGAAGTAGAGATGGTAAAAGAATACTTGTGGCTAATTCTTATGGTGTGAAACTTAGGGATCGCAAAATAACGATATATGATAGAATTTTTCTAGAACAATTGGATTCAACTGCTGTTTTAGAATATCAATTCACTCAAAATAGTACTTATCCTTCAGCACTTGGTGCAGCATATTTATTTCATGGAAATAGAGAAGACCTAATAAGTTATGTTATGCTTAGTTTAATAAATCCTAAAAACTTACAAATAAAAACTTTACAAGAAAATGAAAAATTGTATTCAATAGAAGAAGGTGGAAAAGGAGAGATTAAGGATTATCAAGTTGCAAGAAGACTTCTAAGAAAATAAAAACTTTTATAACCAAGAAAATTCGTTTTTAAAGGACTGATGGTGAAGATAATAATTGATAATCCGCAAAATGTTGATAATATAAAGCATATGATGAGAGTAGATATGCATTCTCATTCAACAGCATCTGACGGAAGAAACACAGCAGAGGAATTAATACAGAGAGCAAAAAAATTAGACATAAAGATAAGCATAACAGACCATAATGAGGTAATTTCTAGTTTGAAAGCATGCAAGGCAGGAGTAGGAATACCTGGAATAGAGGTAACATCAAACAAAGCTTTAGACCTATTAGTATATTTTTATAATCATAGAGATATGGAAGAGTATTACAAAAAATATATTGCTGGACATCATCTAAAAAACAGAGGATTCAATCTAAGGAAATTAAAATGGAGCACAGAAGAATTAATAGAGAAAAGCAGAGAATACAGTTCATTAATAATATTAGCACATCCTTTCACTATGAGACCAAAAAACAGCCATAGATATGCAGTAAAACATCCATGGTTAGTCAAAAAAATAGATGGTATAGAGGTAATAAATTCAATAATGCACTCATTTTTAAATTCAAGAGCAATAGAATGGGCAAAAGAACTAAACAAAGCTGGAACAGGCGGAAGTGATGCACATATGGTGAAATTTTTAGGAAATACAATAACATGCTCAGAAGCTGATAATCTAGAAGAGTTTTTAAATAATATAAAAAAGAAAAGAAATTATGTAATAGGAAAGAGCATAAGCAGATTCCATAAATGGCATTCAAACTTAGTGGTATTTACAAAAAACTTAGCATGGTAAAAAAATGAAACAAACAAATTATGTAGGCGGACAGGCAGTAGTCGAAGGGGTAATGATGAAAAATGGTGACAGGATAGCTGTAGCTGTGAGAAACCCAAATGGAAAGATAACAGTAAAGAAAGAGAAACTCAAAATAAAAGAATCAAAAATACCATTTGTCAGGGGAGTTGTAAATTTAATTATAATAATGTATATAGGAATAAAGACATTAAATTATTCAAGCAATGCACAATTAGGAAAAGAAGAAAAGATAGGAACTAAAGAAATAGTATTCAGTTTGATATTTGCTTTGGTATTTGCAATATTATTATTTAAATTATTGCCATTATTAGCAAGCACATTCATAGATAGAGCATATCATGTGAATAATTTTATGTTTAATCTATTAGATGGAGTAATAAAAATAGGCTTGTTTGTATTGTATATCTATATAATCTCATTGAATAAAGATGTCTATAGAGTATTTCAGTATCATGGAGCAGAACATAAAGCAGTAGCATGCTATGAAAACAAGAAAAAACTAACAATAAAAAATACGCAAAAATTCAGAACAGAACATAAAAGATGTGGAACAACATTTGTATTCCTAGTATTATTCATAAGTATACTTGTATACATGTTCATACCAAAAAATTATGATCTAATGACAAAATTAGGATTAAGAATATTATTATTGCCTGTAATAGCAAGTATAAGTTATGAATTATTAAGATTAGGTGCTAAATATAGCTTCATGAACATAATTATATTACCTGGATTATTAATACAGAAACTAACAACAAAAGAACCAGATGATAAACAAGTAGAGGTAGCAATAAAAGCATTAAAAGCTGTTATTAATTAATAATAGAATCTATAATCCTTAATTGTAAAGACTTAGGGAGAACTCTGAAAATCTTTAATGAAAACTTATCTGGATAAATCTTAATCATCTTCTTATCATAATTATTTAGTAATATACTACTCTCTTTTTCTGACAAATCTTTTATTAATAAACCAAAAGCTAAAACCTTAAAGTCACCAGAATAAAGAGTAATATAATTCCTTAATGGAGTATCTATCTCAGCTGTCTTTAGATATTTAATTATAGAATCTTTTTCAAATTTAATAAAACCAGCACTTACTTGGGATGTATCAATGACTTTGTCATCTATTAAGATTATAACTTTATCTTTACTATCCATAATCCCATCAATCTTTTCCTTATCATAAACAACTGCATCTTCAAAATTACCTAAATCCTGCACTTCAATAGCAAAATAAATACTCTCAGAATCATAAAATCCAATAACTTTAGGGTTATTCTGAATGTCATTAAAGAAATTATTTGCATCATAAATTATAAAACCTAAGAATAGTATTATACATATTAATATACCAATTAATATTTTATGAAAAATTCTCATACCTATATAGTAATCCTTTTGGATAAATAATTATCGTTTTCATCAGATTCTACAATAAACTCATCCTTATCAGCATCGACTTCAACTAAAAATTCCCTTTTCAAACCAATTTTATATTCGCTAAGTGCAGGACTATAAACTTCGGCACAAGAATCTGGTTTCATATTTAAGTAATAGGGAATATACCTTTGTATCTTATCAACAGAAACAGTAATGCCTATTTGCCTATTAATAAAAGCTTTAGGAGATTTATTACAGAATTTTACTCTAATCTTATTATCACTACCTGACTTAATTATGTCAATTCCTGAAACAACAAGATTCGGAGAATATGAACTAAGATTAAACTTCTTGAACATCCTATTATTGTTTTCATTACTTTCTGAAATCTTATTTGTAGAGTCTATAGAAACTAATGATTCAACAATCCTTAAATTTTCCATAAAAGGCTTAAAAGATGTAGATGTAAGAACACACTCATTTGGCTCTAAAACACCTCTTTTAAACTCTTTATATTCATGACCATTTAAAACAAACCTAACATCATAATCATTAACACGAATATTTTTATTATTACAAACATTCACATAAAACCTATTATTCAGAAAATCAAGAACATTATCGCTTATATAAAATTCAGAAATAAAAATATCTGGTTTTTCTGAGGCATAATTTCCAGTAATATAATCATTCATTGAAAAAATTATAATCCCGAATACTGATACTAGAACTATAAGTATAACTGCTTTTAGACCCTCTCTTTTAAACATAATATAATCAATTATAACTATAATATATAAAACTTATGTAATTAACAAAGGAACAAACATTTAAAAATAATACTAATACCATAAAGCTATGAAAG
>JBBSWW010000031.1:0-2007 GCA_038046085.1 Nanobdellota archaeon
GTTAAATTCAGATTATATCTTCTTCAGCTACAACAACGAAGTCACCTAAAGCGACAACTGCTGAATAAGGAACAAGAACTTCATTCTGCTTAGTTCTTTCCAAATCTAAACCTTCACAATATCCAGTAACATTCTTTAATGTCATCTGCAATATTTCACCAGTTCTTATTTCAAAAATCATATTGCTAACTTCACCAAAAACTTTACCAGACTTAGTAACGACTTTTTTTCCTATTAATTGCCTAGAATATCTTTTTTCTTCATCCATCATTAACACCTATAATAGAAAAGTAAATACTTATTTATAAATATTTGTGTTCTAAAAATAAAATATTTAAGATAAATGATAAATAATATCTAAATTGAAAAGCTTAGCCTTCATTTCTTATAGACACACACCCCATTTTTTCTTATGGAAGTTAAAATATAAAAAAATTTCTTATGGAATAAGTTTTTAAGGTTTAATAGAAGAAATTATGATATTTTAAAGAGAATATGTGAGAAATAGCATTTTTTGATTTTTATTATTTAAATTTTTCTATATTATATTATATATTATATAATAGTTATATTATAAATTATATTATTATTATAGTTCTACAGGAAGTGAAGGTGTTCTTATTTTCGAGTAACACTAGAGAAAATTCAAAAAAATTATAAAAATAATATTGCAATGGAAATGTAGGTGTAGGTGTGTATTTTTGAACATAAAAATGTTTATATAACACATAATTATAATAAATACGTAAAATGGGTGAATTAACAGAATTTTTTAAAGGATATTTAGAAAAGGAACCATTATTCCTTAATAAAAAAGTATTACAATCAAATTATACACCAGAAAAAATATCACATAGAGATGAACAGATGAATTATATTGCTGGAGTATTAGCACCAGTATTAAGATTAGAAAGACCTTCAAACTTATTTCTATATGGAAAGACAGGAAGCGGAAAGACAGTAGTAAGCAGATATGTAACATCACAAATATTAGAGGTAGCAAGAGAAAAAAATTTACCAATACAAATTGCATATTTAAACTGTAAATTAAAAAGGGTAGCAGATACAGAATATAGGATAATAACACAATTAGCAAAAGAATTCAATCTAGAAATACCACCTACTGGATTACCTACAGATGAAGTCTATAAAATATTCTTAAAACATATAGATAATGAAAAAAAATTGATTATATTAATACTAGATGAGATAGATCAGTTAGTAAAAAAGGCAGGAGATGAAATATTATATAATCTAACAAGATTAAATGCTGAATTGAAACATGCTGAATTATCAGTAATAGGAATATCTAATGATATATTATTCATGGAAAATCTTGATCCGAGAGTAAAAAGTTCATTAAGTGAGGAAGAATTAGTATTCCCACCATATAATGCAATACAGATACAGGATATATTAAGAGAGAGAGCAAAAATAGGGTTCAAAGATGGAACAATAAAAGATGGGGTAATAGAAAAATGTGCAGCTTATGCAGCAAGAGAACATGGGGATGCAAGAAGGGCATTAGAATTATTAAGAGTATCAGGAGAACTTGCTGAAAGATCAAATAAATTAATAATATCAATAGAGGATATAGATGACGCAGAAGAAAAAATTGAGAGAGATAAAATCTTAGAGGTGGTACATACTCAACCCAAACAATTCCAACTTGTTCTATTATCAATATTGAATCTATCAAATGCGCAGAAAGATGGGGAACAACTATTCACAGGAGATGTATATGAAGTATATAGAGAATTATGTACTAAAGTAGGACTTAAACCATTAACACAAAGAAGAATTTCAGATATAATAGCAGAATTAGACATGTTAGGAATAATAAATGCAAAAGTAATAAGCAAAGGAAGATACGGAAGAACAAAAGAGATAAAATTAGTCATACCACAATCAACAATCCCTAAAATAAAAGAAACATTAAAAGAGGGATTAAATATATGAAACTAAAATGGACAAGAAAGAGATAATAAAATTTTTTCTAGAGAGAGA
>JBBSWW010000031.1:2107-14858 GCA_038046085.1 Nanobdellota archaeon
GTAATAGATGTACTTATAACAAAAACAAGAGAGGAAACATTTGAGATAGCAAAAGATATAGTACTAGATGAGATAATAGGTGTAGTAGGTGTAATGGGAAATAAAATATTATTTACTAATACAATATATTTACCAGATATACCAATAAATCATGAATTGAAGAAATCAAAAGATGAAGTATATGCAGTATTCATAAGTGATATACATTTCGGGATAAAAAATTTCCTTAAAGAAGATTTCATGAAATTCATAATGTGGCTGCGTGGAGAATATGGAAATGAACAACAAAAAATGATTGCTTCAAAAGTAAGATATCTATTTGTTACAGGAGATGTTGTTGAGGGAGTAGGGATATATCCAGGACAGGAAGATGATCTAGAAATAAAAGATATATATGGGCAATATGAAGAGGCGACAAAATATCTTAAGATGGTTCCGGATAAGATAAAAATAATAACCTGCGGGGGGAATCATGATGCAATGAGGGTATCAGAACCGCAGCCGCCGTTTGATCCAGCAATATCTAAAGGATTCTATGAAATACCAAACATGGTAATAGTAAGCAATCCAGCAATAGTAAATATACACTCATCTGAAAATTTTCCAGGATTCAATGTGTTAATGTACCATGGATATAGTTTTCCGTACTTTGCAGACAATGTTCCTAGCATAAGAGATAAAGGAGGATTAGCAAGATGTGATCTAATAATGAAATTCTTATTACAGAGAAGACATCTAGCACCAACACACGGATCTAATCTGTATATACCTGATGAGAGTGCTGATCCTTTGGTTATTACTGATGTTCCAGATATATTTATTTCTGGACATATACATCAGATAACTGTTGGAAGCTATAGAAATGTAACACTTGTTAATAGTTCATGCTGGGTAGTACAGAGTGAGGATAATGCAAAAAGAGGAATAATACCACATCCTGGGAAAATACCAATAATTAATCTAAAAACACGTGAAGTAAAAATAATGAATTTCTTAGATGATAGTGTAAAAGTATTATTCAATGAGAGAATGGCAGCTGGCGGGAAATGAACTATTTTTTAATAAATCTTTTAATGGATAATAATCTTGCAATTTTTCTTTGTTGAGAATTCATTTTTTCATAACCTAATATTCCTGAAATTAATGAAGCTGCATAACTTAATGTTGCCTGTCCTTGAGCATTACAACCACCTATATAACATATTCTTTTATTTTTTGATATTATATCTGCAATAGGAAGTTCATCAATAGTTTCAGCATAAACACCAAAATGATTTGTTAGAATATTATTTTTACCAAATTCTTTATCAGACCAATCAACTAATTTTTTAATATAATTCATATTAGGCTTTCTGTTAGCAGGATGTCCATCTTCACCACTTAATCTTAAAATATTATCTTGCCTAGTCCAGTCGTGATAACTATTTGTAAAGGATATAGCATTGGAAGTATTGATACCTTTATTCTCTGAACATACAATATAAGACCAACAGGGTTTTATTAAACCTTTAATTTCATTAGGAATAAACAAACCATTAGTAGCTAAAACAACAAAATCTGCAATAATAGTTTCATTGTTACTTAAAAATGCTAAAATATTATTCTTATTTTCTTTTAACTTTAATAGTTTAGTATTCTCCAAAAAAGGTATCTTACTATAAGATATAATCTCTTTTGCATAACTCTCAGAATCTATAAGTGCATCTTTTGGGAAGAATATCCCATTTATAAAATTACAATCTTTCCCATATAAACTTACTATATCCTCCTTTGATTTATAAATTATATTATCCATCCCTAATTTTTTATATAATTTAAATTCTTCTAATAATTTTTTACTTCTTGATTTATCAGCAACTATTAAAGATCCATATTCTCTAATAACAAAAGGATTAATCTTTTTGGCAATGGTTTTTTGAAGTTCAGAACCTTTAACAGACATTTCTAAATAGTTAGTGGCATTTTTTATACCATGTTTTTCAATAAAATTTTTTATATTACTTGGAAAACCTGTAAGAATCATTTTTGAATGTCTTAATATTTTGGGAACTGCAGTACCACTCAACTTATCTTCACAACCTCTACCAATATTTCCTGCTTCTATCAACAAACAATTAATATTAATTTTACCTAAATGGAATGCAACACTTGCTCCAGAAACTCCACCACCGATAATTAATACCTGAACTTTTTTCATAATTTTTATTTCTTTATTATATACTTAAAATTTACTACTTTGTTAATTTACCAATAAGTATTTATATTATCTTAACAAAAATTAATTTATGAGTCTAGAATTTAGTATATTATTTGCTTTTGGTGCTATGCTCTGTTGGGGTTTAGGTGATTTTTTAATACAAAAATGTGTAAGAAAAATAGGTAATATAGAATCATTAGCGTATATAGGTATTATTGGTATAATAATTCTTACACCACTAATATTTATGGATCTAAAACTACTTAATTCATTATCAAATCTTTTAGTCTTACTTTTGTTAGGGATTATTACATTCTTAGCGGCAGTTTTGGATTTTCAAGCTTTAATGGTAGGTAAATTATCAGTTATAGAAATAATCTTTGAGATTGAGTTACCAATAACAATAGTATTAGCATTTATATTTTTCAAAGAAACATTTTCATTAATTCAGATATTATTAATGATATTAATATTTTTAGGTGTTATATTAATGGCAGTTGAATCCGGATATTTTAAAAAACATCTAAAATCTCTTGAGAAAGGAGTATTCTTAGGATTTTTATCAGCTATAGGAATGGCGTTTGTCAATTTTTTTACAGCAGTATCATCAAAAAACGTTTCAGCACTTATGGCTGTATGGTTTCCATGGTTAATATTTACAATCATTTGCTTATTTTACATAATATATAAAAAAACATTCTCAAAATTTGTAGATAATGGAATAAAATTTAGGTGGATTGTATTATCTATGGGAATTTTTGATACATTGGCATGGCTATTTTATGCACTCGCAGTATCTCAAAAAGAACTTGGAATAGTAACATCTATAACAGAATCATATCCTGCTATAGCATTATTTTTAGGAGTTTATTTCAATAAAGAAAGAATTGAATGGCATCAATATTTAGGGGCTTTAATTGCATTAAGTTGTAGTTTTATCTTAGGATTTATTTTATAATCTCTTTATCTTGCATTAAGTTTTTTTATTTGATTTCTTGAAAGTCTAAGTTTTATATTTATTAAAAAATTTTTATTTAGAATATTATAATTATCTATATTTATTATCATCTCTTTTCATATTAAACCTAATATTTTCCATTTAGCTTTATTAGCCAACAATCTTTCATATTTTGATCTGCATAAACTTCAACATAATTGAAAACACAACAACCCATGTTGTATAAGGCTTAAACATAAAATTTTATTTATAGTTTTTAACTTTGTAAATTTTAATAGCCTTCTCTAATTGCATAAATTTTTCATAAACTAATATTGCTGGATCGCCTAGTGCTCTTATTTGATCCTCAGTAAGGTCACTTGCCTTTATTCCTGTCGCAGAGTAACCCCCATTGTAGAACATATGTAACTCATCATAAAATATAATGACTAATACTTTAATAGAATTATACCATCTAATTATATCATCTAAACTGAGATTTTTATTCTTTTTAAGTTTATCAAGGAATGTATTAATGTCTTTCAATATTTTTACTTGAAGTTTTAAAACACTCTCGTAATCTGCCTTTCTCTTATACTGGCTAACTGCAGAATCACCCTCTCTTTCTATTATTTTCTCAAATTTTTCTATTCTTTTTCCATGTTTGTCTACTAAATAGGCTTTTTTAGGAGTATCATCACTAAAATGTAACCATGCCCCTATTGATGCAACTAATGCAGGGATAACGAACCATCTTTTTTTCATTATAAAATTGTAATATATCTACTTTTTAAATCTTTCCCTAAAGAAAAGGATTGTGTAGTAAGGTGATATATGTCACCAGTACAATAAGTTAGCCATATTGGTTAATCTTATGAAAAAGGAAGTCATAAGAAGAAAATTTTTAAAGCTAAGAATAAAACAATATTCTTACTCAAAATGCAAGACACAACTAAAAGAAGAATATGAATATAATACTCTCATAAGAACACTAAAACGCTGGCAGAAAAGATTTTCTAAAGAGGATTCATGGAATTTAACTTCTTCTTCATCTGCAATAAAAAAATGAAGTGATTTTCCACTTTTAGTAATACCCTCTTTTCCAGATTTAACATAAGGTATTATATCCATCCTTAAATATTTTTTACATGTGCTCCTTATTCCAAAAGGGAACCCCACGAGTTTAGTAACTTTATTAAAAACAACGCTTGGCATAAGGTAAAAATTAGTTAAATATAAATCTTTTATTAATATCTTATTACTACACTCTCTTTGAAAAAATATAAGAATCATAACTTCCCCAATGTTTTTTAATATACCCAGACTTTTTAAAACCACAATTCAAATGTAATAATATTGACTTTTTATTAATAGTATCACAATCACTAATAATTTCTTTAAAGCCTTCTTTCTTTGCAATATTACCTAACTTATTCATCAACATTTTAGCAATTCCATTTCTTCTATATTCCTTCTTAACAGAGATATCTTGAATATGAATCTTATTCCATAAAATTCCCCAAATCAATGAAGCAACAATATCGTTATTTATTAATACAACTAAACACCTTTTTTCTTCTATACATTTTTTAATATGTTTTATTGCTAATTCTTCATTTTTAGACCACCATCTAGACCAAGATTTTTTAATTATATCTATACAAATTTGTGACTCATTTGACTTACATATCCTTATTTTTAAATTCTTCAACATCTTTTAGATAAATCAATTTAAGTTTAATAATCTTTTGAAAAATTAATAGTCTACCAAACTTTCATATCCCTTAATCCAATTATCAGGAAACTTATAATCCTTAAGTAATAAAGAAATTTTTGTAATATCAAATGATAATGTTTGGAGATTTGGACAATTTTTATCTAATTTTACATTAACAACATTTTTATCAAAATCAAGTAAAAATGGGTAAAGTACACACTCTAAAGGTCTCTTATTATAAATAGTACATCTCATAGTATTATCATCAAGAAAGATACAATTACCATTCTCTTTTTTTGCTAAAACATGCATATCTCCATGAACTGTATTAATCTTTTTAGAATATTCTTTAAAACTCTCTTCTTCTGAAGGCAATAAAACTGGTGTTAGGTGAGGATTTTTACCACAACAATGATTAGTACAACCTTCACATTTTATCTTTATCATAAACACTTTAAAATTAACTTATTTAAAACATTTTCTTTAATTATTACATAGTACTATAAGAACTATCTATTAAATTCTACAAATCTATATAAATTGAAAAAATTTAATCTAAAATATGGCAGAAATAAGTCCAAAAATGCAGTTATATTTCAATGAATTAGATAGAAAACTGAAAGAGGCTTATGAATTAGCTAATAATGCAAGAGCAAAAGGATATGATCCAGAAGACAAAGTAGAGATTCCACTAGCAAGAGACATGGCAGAGAGAGTAGAGGGATTAGTATCTGTAGTTGCACCACAAATAAAAGGAAGTGGAGTAAGCCAAAGAATAAAAGAATTAGAACTGAAATATGGAAGCCAGAACTGGATGATATCATTCTTAATATCTGAAGAAGTAGCAAATGAAAAATTCTGCAAATTCAAAGATAAGAAAGAGGCAATGGAAGTTGCACTAAGAGTTGGATTAGCATATATAACAAATGGGGTTGTCTCATCACCACTTGAAGGATTTGTAAAATTAGAACTAAGAAAAAGATTAGATGGAAAGGAATATTTCTGTTTATTCTTTGGAGGACCAATAAGAAGCGCAGGAACAACAGCTACTTGCATATTTTTAGGAGTTGCAGATTATGTAAGAATGAAGATGGGATATGAACCCTATGACCCCACTGAAGATGAAATAAACAGGACATTCTCAGAACTAGAACATTTCCATGACAGAATTACAAATCTACAATATTTTCCATCAAAGAGAGAGGCAGATTTTATAACAAAACATCTACCAATACAGATAGAGGGCGATCCAAGTGAAAAAATAGATGTACCTAATTATAAAAATTTACCTAGAGTAAGCACGAATAAATTAAGGAATGGATTCTGTTTAGTAATGGCAGAAGGATTATGCCAAAAATTTGCTAAATTCTGGGGGAAATTCTCTAAATGGTATAAAGAAATTGGAATGGATCACTGGATTTTCTTAGAAGAATATGTTGCATTACAAAAAGAGGTAAAATCAAAAGGAAAAACTAAAGAAGCTGGCAAGGCGAAGATAAGTCCTGATTATACATACATAAAAGATATAGTAGCAGGAAGACCTGTATTAGGACACCCATTAAGTGTTGGATCATTCAGAGCAAGATTAGGGAGAAGCAGGACAATGGGCCTAAGTGATACATCAATACATCCTGCAACAATGAGAATATTAGAGGATTTCATAGCATATGGAACACAACTGAAAACTGAAAGGCCTGGAAAAAGCATGGTACTAAGCAGTTGTGATACTATAGAAGGACCGATAGTAAAATTAAAAAATGGAGATGTAGTATTTATAGAAACAGAAGAAAAAGCAAAAGAATTAACAAAAGATATTCAAGAAATAATCTTTGTAGGAGATATATTAGTAAATTATGGATATTTTCTTAATAGGAATCATATACTTGCTCCAATGGGATATAATGAGGATTGGTATGCATTAGAATTGGAAAAATCATTAGGAGAAAATAAAACAGAATATTCAGAATTAATTAAAAATATAAATTATGTAAAATTAACTTTTGATGAAGCATATGAAATAAGCAAAAAGAATTCAATACCATTACATCCAAGATTTACATACCACTGGAATGATCTCAATCTAGAACAATTCAAACAATTAATTGACTGGCTAGAGTTTGCAGTAGTAAAAGAAGAAAAAATAATAATACCATTAATGCCTGAAGATACTAAAAAAAGAATATTGGAATTAATAGGATTACCACATAAGAATGTAAATAATGAATATGTAGTAATAGAAGGTGACTGGGCAAAATCATTTAGATTAAGTCTTGGATTTTTGAATTCTGAATATGATAAAAATAAAATAAATAATACTATTACTGAAGGAAATAATGTATTAGAAATAATAAATAAATTAAGTGAAATAAAAATAAGAGACAAATCAGGATTATATATAGGAAGCAGAATGGGAAGACCTGAAAAAGCAAAAATGAGAAAGTTAACTGGAAGTCCGCAATCAATGTTCCCAGTAGGAAAAGAGGGAGGAAGACTAAGATGTTTTCAGGCTGCACTAGAAAAAGGAAAGATAACAGCAGAATATTCAGCACATTATTGTGAGAACTGTAAGAAGGATAGTGTTTATAGACGTTGTCAGACATGTGATGCAATAACTACAAAAACATTCCACTGTAAAGAATGCGAAGATAAAACAGGAAAATGCGGGCATGAAAAAGTTGCACCTTACAAATATGTAGACCTTAATATAAAAGAATATTTTGACAGTGCATTAAAAAAATTAGAGACAAGAAATTATCCTGAACTCATAAAAGGTGTAAGAGGAACAAGCAATAAGGATCACATACCAGAACATCTGGCTAAGGGGATACTCAGAGCTGCAAATGAAATATATGTAAACAAAGATGGAACAACAAGATATGATATGACAGAAATGTCGCTGACACATTTTAAACCATTAGAGATAGGAACAAGTATAGAAATATTAAAAGAATTAGGATATACACATGATATTTATGGAAATGAACTTGAAAAAGATGATCAGATATTAGAGATAAAATGTCAAGATCTAGTGTTACCATCATGTCCTGAGAGTACAGATGAGGGAGCTGATTTTGTATTATTCAGAGTTGCAAAATTCTTAGATGAATTATTAGAAAAATTATATGGAATGCCAAGATATTATAATCTTACTACAAAACAAGATTTAGTAGGACATTTAGTAATAGGATTAAGTCCTCATACATCAGCAGGGATAGTGGGAAGAATAATAGGATTCTCAAAAACACAAGCTATGCTGTGCAGCCCAATGTTCCATTCAATAATGAGAAGAGACTGTGTACATCCTAAAACTAAATTATTATTTTTTGATAATGAAAATAATCTTTATTACGAAGAGATAGGGAAATTTACTGACAAAATGATAGAAAATGGGTGTGAGAATAAGACAATTGATTTAGTCGGAACAAAAGCAGTATATCCAAAACAAGAATATTATACTTATGGAGCAGATCCTAAAACTAAATTATTAGTAAAAAGAAAAATAAAATATTTCATAAAAGGACCATTAGATAAAAAATGGGTAAAAATAACAACTGCTACAAATAGAGAACTTAAAATGACATTAAATCATGATTTTTTATACTTAGATGAAAAAAATAATATTCAATCAAAAAAAGCTAATGAAATTGTTGTGGGTGACAAAACCTTAGTAATGGATTATCTAGACTATCAGAAAAAAGAGATAAAAAAAATAGATCTTGTTAAAGAATTAATAGAAAAATTACCGAATAATATCAAACCAAAAATAAGAATAACTGATGCTTCTTTATTTTTTAAGAATATTGTTTCTTCTTTAGGGAAATCTAGGATTATACAAATTATAAATCCACCAAACTATCTAAAGAAAAATTTACATCAATGGTATAAAGCTGTTCCTTTAAATCATCTAGAAAAACTAGTTTTAGCTAATATAATCTCTTATGATAACTTACCTGAAGAATGCAAAGTCAAGTATTGGTTTAGTAATCAGCAATTTAATAGATTTTTAGATATTACACCACAATTATGCAGGTTACTCGGTTCTTACACTGCAGAAGGGCATTGCAGAGAGAATAAAACAACAAGACAGGTAAGTTTTAGAATCTGCAATCCAGTATTAGGAGAGAGCACTTATAATCTAATAAAAAAAGTCTTTGATGTCAAACCTGCTGTTGAAGAAAATAACACAAAAATAACAATTTCACATGCTATTATCTATTATTTATTTAAATATGTATTAGAAACAGGATCAAATGCATTTACTAAAAAAATTCCAAGAATAATATATCACTTATCAGATTTTTATATTTCAGAGTATATTTCTGGATATATTGATGGTGATGGTAGTGTGAATCCAAATGATTCAGTTATCTCTTTTTATTCTGTTAATAGGTCTTTATTAGATGATTTTGCATTATTATTAACAAGATATCATATTATAGGAAGGTATGTTAATATCCTCCCTAGATTACCTGGAAAAACTATTATAAATAGATATTTAGAACTTGGGCATAAACCACAAAAATTTGGATTAAATCATTTAGTTTTTAAAGGAGGAGATGCGAATAATCTTGCTTCTAAATTAGATTTATATCATCCTGAAAAATCTTTGAAAATTGATTCTTTATTAGAAAGAGATTATAATTCTAGATTATTAAAGGTAAATAATCATTTAATTCCTATATATTCTTTTGGAGATTCATTTATTGATTATATTAAAAAAGTAGAGGTTGTTGAAGATGAAAAAAACTCCTATTGTATTGAGACAGAATGGAAAAATAAAGATGAGAGAAGTGTAATATGGGGAGAACAACTAATAAATTTTCGTTGCGATGGCGATGAAGCAACAGTAATGTTATTGATGGACGCCTTATTGAACTTTTCACCAAAACTTCTAAGCAATCACAGAGGAGCAACACAAGATGAACCATTAGTATTGAGTTCAATGATAATACCAGCAGAAGTAGATGATATGGTATTTGATATGGATATAGCATTCAGGTATCCTCTAGAATTATATGAAGCTTGTCTCGAATATAAACCTGCATCTGAAGTAAAAATAAAAACATTAAAATCAGATTTAGGAAAAGAGGGGCAATTTGAGGGGTGGGGATTCACACATGATACATTAAATCTCAATAATGGTGTAAGATGCAGCAGCTATAAAACATTACCAACAATGCAGGACAAAGTAGCAAAGCAGATGATATTGTGTACAAAATTAAGAGCAGTAGATGAACATGATGTAGCAAGACTAATAATTGAGAGACACTTCATAAGAGACATAAAAGGAAATCTAAGAAAGTTCTCGACACAACAATTCAGGTGTGTAGGGTGCAATGAAAAATACAGAAGGCCAACATTAAGAGGAAATTGCAGCAAATGTTCTGGAAAAATAATCTTTACAATATCAGAAGGATCAGTAATGAAATATCTAGAACCAAGCTTAAGCTTAGCTAATAATTATAATATACCAGCATACTTGAAACAGACACTAGACCTAGCGAAGCAGATGGCTGAGATGGTATTTGGAAAAGATAAAGAGAAACAAGAAGGATTAGGGAAATGGTTTGGATAACTAAGCCTCAAAATTCATCTCTTTAACTTCCTGCTTTTCATCAATTGTTAAGTTCCTTATTATTTTACCTTTTCTTCTAGCATTCATCCTAGCTTTTTCTAGATCATTCTTGTATTCTTCAGGAACAACCAAAGATTCAACAACAAAAGTATGTTTGATGAATAATGACTTAAAAGGTTCTTTAATATCAAAAGCAAATTCCTTAACAAAGTTCTTATCTGAAGTTGAGAAAACACAATAATCAGCTTTAGGTTCCTCATCACCTTTACCAGCCTTGCCTGCCTTAGGAGCTTTGACTTTTGTTTTTAAAGTTCCATACTCTGTAGTAAGAGAGAATAAGAATAAAGCATCAGGGAATTTATCCATCAAATTAATTATCTGATCTTTAGACATCTCATTCTCAATCAAATAAGTCTTAACACCTGCAAACTGCTTAACAGTTGGTTCGAAGTCTAAATCTTTCTTAATATCCTTAGTAGTGATTACACCACCAGAGATCTTTACTTTATCCTTAATTGTATTAGCCATGAACCTAGCGAAATCATTAGCGTATTCGAAACTAGTCTTCACTTTAACATTTGAACCAACTTTAATATCAACTAAAGCCCTATTCTCAAAATTACCTTTACTGAATCTCTTAAATTGTCTATGAACTGTATCATCAACTTTATTTTCAAAAATTTTTTTAATGAAATTCATTTTTCTATTATACTCCTGTTAAATTTTTCACCTTTCAATACCCAAAAGATAGCACCAATAGCTCCTAAGAGTAATAAGATAAGTAGTAAATTGTTCATAATTAATATAAAAAGATTATTGTTTTAATAAAGATTACTAATCACTCCAAATAGCAATAAACATCAATAAAGTTGCAGTAGGGACTAAATTAGTAATAAAAGCATACTGAGGGAAGACCCAGATACCGATAATACATTCAGCTGCTGCAATGACACCAAATACTTTAGACATATGATGACCACGCTTAGCTAGTAACCAGAATATCAAAATACTGCCAATAGATGCTGCAACATCGAAGTAAGGATTGGAAGCTGCCATAAGATCAAGAGCATCAATAGCAATAGCAAAAGGAAGTTTCCATAAATCAATAGCAATATCTAAAATCTGTCTGATTGTAAAAATTAATATTAAAACTATAATAACTGCAAAAACAATCCAAACCCAAGATACCTCTTTACTAACAGCTTGTGTCACAAAGCCTGTTATTTCTTCAAACATAGAATAATTATGATTAAGGACTTATATAAAGATTATTAAAAAAATAAAAATAATTATTCTGGTCCTCCTGCTCCATCTTCAGAACCTAGAGCACTCTTTGCAGCTTTAATCATTGAAATTAATGCATCACATCTTTGGTTAAACTTTTTTCTATCATTTAATAAAGATGGACCTGTTGGTAGATTATCTTTAATCCTTACTATCCACGCACTTGCTTCTGCTTTTCCCATAATAACCCTCCTTTTTTATAGTCTTATACAGGATATTCCTTATTTAAATTTTACTTTTTTGATAATAACCAGTTTTTATCTTTAAAATTAATCATTGAGAATTCACCTTTGATCTTTTTACCTTTTAGAATAAAATGTTTTTTCTTATCGGTATTTTCAGAAAATTCAATATCACCTGAATCCCAAATAACTATTTTACCAGCACCATAACTACCTTCTTCAATTTCTCCTTCAAAAGTCAAAGCTGATAATGGTCTTAAACCAACGAAAACTGCTAAACGCTTTTCTGGACCTGAAGGGAATTCTTTAGGTATAGCATAACTTTCTAGATGATCGTCAACTTCAAAACGAAAATCAAAATGCTTTCTCTTAGAGAAATGTTCATGAATGACGAATCTCATAGTTTTTTAACAACTCCATTCTTAGGACATATATCAGATAAAAAACATTTAGAACAATAAGGATTTGGAGCTAAACAAATTTTACGACCGTGAGCTTTCAATAACCAAGTAATCTTAGCCCAATCATCCTTAGGAATAATCTTTTCTAAATCTTCTCTAATTTTATCAGGATTCTTATTTTTAGTCCAACCTAAACGATATGATAAACGAATAACATGAGCATCAACTGAAATACCTTCAACAATACCATATGCATTAATAAGAATTGTCAAAGCAGTCTTATTCCCAATACCTGGAAGAGCTGTTAATTCATCCATAGTTCTTGGAACTTCAGAATTATATTTTTCAACCAAAATCTTACAAGAAGATATAATATTCTTAGCCTTATTACCTGCGAATGTAATCTTATCAATATCTTTGACTAATTCTTCATTATTTGCATCAGCAAAATCTTTAGC
>JBBSWW010000032.1:0-4226 GCA_038046085.1 Nanobdellota archaeon
AATTAGAACCTATTGTTGAAGTTAGAACTCAATTACTAGCTGCTCCAACATTAGAAGAAGTTTTAGGTGCTATAAGACCTTTTGTAGCACAAGTTAATTATGGTGATGTAGAAACTCAACTTTCTAAATTATACAAAAAATAAATATTTTTTCTAAATAAATATCTTTTTATATTAATTCTTTATAATTTTTCTTGTCCCAGCACGACATAATGTTATATCAACAAAATTGGTGTAGCATAGTTTGGAGTGGCTGGATCTACACGCCTTTTCACTAAGGTAACAATGTTACTATAAAATACAGCCAAGACACCTAACGTTGTGAATTGGTAGTGAATAGTTTAAAGTGAAAGGGCTACTTTGGTGCGTCTGTGGACTGTTAACAGGCTTAACAATAGAAGCAATGCTAACGGTAACAACAACCTAGACAACAATAATAGTCGTCTCGTTGGAATAGACCAGTCCTTAAAATATGCTGGGACATTAAAATAAAATGGAAGATAATTCTTTATTTAACAAAATATGTTCTTACGAAAACTTATATTTAGCTTACGAGAAAGCAAGAAAAAGAAAAACATTAAAACAATACGTTATAGAATTTGAGAAAGAACTAAAACAAAACATTTTAGATTTACAAAATGAATTGATTAATGGAACTTATTATCCTAAACCTTTAGAGACTTTTATTTTACGCGATCCTAAAACGAGAAAGATAAGTAAGTCAGACTTTAGAGATAGAGTAGTACATCATGCATTATGTAATATTATAGAACCATTATTCGATAAAAGCTTTATTTATGATAATTATGCAAATAGACTAGGAAAAGGAAGCATCAAGGCAGTAGAAAGGTTTGATATTTTCAAGAGAAAAATAAGTAAGAATTTCACTAAAGAATGTTATGTGTTAAAAGCAGACATAAAACATTATTTCGAGACAGTAAACCATGAAGTACTAATAACATTAATTAAGAAAAAAATAGGTGATGAAAAAGTATTATGGCTAATAACAAAAATACTTAATAATCACGTCACCCAATCGGGGGGGGGGGGCGAAGCCAACTGGTATGCCTTTAGGAAACTTAACAAGCCAGTTCTTCGCTAATATCTATCTTAATGAACTAGACCAGTACGTAAAACACAAGTTAAGAGCAAAATATTACATAAGATACGTTGATGATTTTATAATACTAGATAATACTAAAGCAAAGTTAGAAGAATATAAAGAGAAAATTAATGATTTTTTAAATAATTCTCTAAAGATAGAACTTCACCCTGATAAATCAAAAATTCATAATATAAACATAGGAACTAACTTTCTAGGATTTAGGGTATTTCATAAACACAAACTAGTAAGAAAGAAGAACCTAAAAAAGTTTGAAAGAAAATTTATACAATTAAGAAAAAAGTATCATAACGGAATGATAACAAGAGAAAATGTAATACAAATATTTGAAGGATGGATAGCATACGTTATTAATGCAGACACTTACAAGTACAGAAGGCATATAACAAGATTATTCAATAAATATTTTCCAATAGAAAAGACAACGGAAATAAAGAATACTAAGAAGTATGAAAGTTTCATCAAAAAAACAGAAACAGCAGATTATATATTCACAACTCAAAAAACATTACAACTATTAAAGAAAGGACTAACAATAAAACAGATAAGTGAACAGAGAGAAATAAAAATAAGCACAGTATGGAATCATATAGCAAACCTAATAGAATACAATCAGATAAATATATGAAAAGTATTGCCAAAAGATAAAATATTGAAAATATTGCCATACATTCATGAGATTAATGATAAGCTTAAGATTATTAAAGAAATAATAAGTGATGATTCAATAAGTTATGAAGAAATAAATTGTGTATTAGCATATTTTAAATATAAAAATAAGAAAAGAAACATATCAAGTAACATAAACTGGTACAAGAAAGCTTACTGTTTCAGAAAATAACATCCTGAACGCGAACAAAGCCCTATCCTCACTAGAAAAACTCTTAGTTGGTTCTTTATTATATACAAATCTAACCAGCAATACACAAATCATTAAAGACACAAACTGCAAAAATAAAAATTCAAAATAGTTGATTAAGGACTTAAATAATAAATAATAAAATAGTCCTAGAACATTTAAACAACTAATAAACAAAAATATTCTATTCTTATTCATTTTAACCCTCCGTTTGTTTTTGGTCTGAAAATGCAGATCATAGAGTCATGCATTGGTGCTGAACCCTTGCCTACTTTTTGACCGAAACTATTAGTCCCTTCAAATGAGATTCTATTTTTTACAAATCTTATTTCAGAATTAGGATAAATGATTTCATGAAATATTTTTGTAGATGTTGAAACTGGAAGAAGCATTACACATAATTTTCCATTTCTGCTTTCTTCAAATGCTTTCCTAATGAATGCTTCTTTTAATTTCCTAGAATAGGGTGGATTAACAAAATTTCTATCTTCCCAGTCAATAAGCAATCCATTAAATTTAGGATGTAATGGGCAAGGATCAAAATTAAAATTAAATTCTCCATTAAGTTTTTCATAAAATTCTTTCGGAGTTTTCCAATGATCTATATGAATTAGATTTCTATTTTTCATAAGCTGACACCTCGAGAATTTTTCTTGCTATTGCCTCAGCTAGTAACGGTGGCACTGCATTACCAATCTGTTTAACCATTGCAGTTTTAGTGCCTTCAAATAAGAAATTGTCTGGGAAGCTTTGTAATCTTGCTAGTTCTCTTGGCGTTAATAATCTATTTTCTGTAGGGTGTACAAAGAAGTTTTTTGTTGTTACTGTAGGACTCGGCCTATCGCCATATAATCTTTTTGTTGATAATCCATAATTTCCTATTCTTTGTCCTTGTGATAATTTTCTAAATTTATCTATAGTTTCTTGTGTTGATTGATAAAATAGGTGTGCATTATAATGTTCTGGAATATTTCCTAAAACATCATTAATTTTTAGTATATTGCCTGTTGATTCTGGATATATCTCTTTTCTTAATCCTATAATAAATATTCTTTGTCTTTTTTGCGGTATTCCATAATCTGTTGCTTTTAGTTTTTTATAGCAAACAAAATACCCTAGACTTATTAGGTCGTTTACTATTTGACTTATTGTTTTTTCTCCTTCTGGAGATTTCATGCTTAATATTCCTAATACATTTTCTATTACTACTATTTTTGGTCTTATTATTTTTACGAATCTTATGTAATGTTTGTATAATTGGTTTCTTGGATCACTTATTTCTCTTTTTCCTGCCATGCTAAATCCTTGACATGGCGGTCCTCCGATTATGATGTCTATAGCTTTTATTTCTTTTATTTGTTCGTTTGTTATTTCTGTTATGTCTTTTCCTAATAATTTACTTTCTGGAAAGTTTTTTTGATGTGTTTTTATTGCTGGTTCCCAATATTCAACAAAATACTTTATTTGATACCCTGCATTTTTGAAGCCTAGACTTAATCCGCCACATCCAGAGAATAAGTCTAAAACAACAGGAGGATTCATTTTCTAGCCTCCTGCTCATAAGCTTTTAATAAATTGTTTAAATCATCTTTTGAATATCTATAATTATGGAATTCTTTACAAGTATTACAATATCCTTTTTCCTTATTTCTAAGATTTCTTTTGCAAGTTTTACATATCATAAGGATAATTTAGTTTTTATTAATAAAAGGTTTGTAGTCACTTTGTTGCCAATTTAAAGAAAAAAAGAATTATTTGCTAATTAGTTTAGTTAGTTCATTGAATCTATTTATGTCTATTTCTCCCTTTGCCAACCTTAATTTTAATACTTCTGCTGGATTTTCACTATTTTTTATTATTTCCTTTTTGTATTCTGGCTTACTTGGTATTATTCCAGTTTCAAATGCTGAATTTACTTTTTTCTGTAATGACTTATCACTTATATGAGTATAAATCATTGTTACATCAAGATCAGAATGTCCTAAAGCTTGTTTTACTGCGTAAATATCTCCAGTTTTTTCCCAGAGCATTGTCGCATAGGTATGTCTTAGTGTGTGAAAGTTATATCTTGCAATATTATTTCCTGATTTATTTTGTTTATCTATCATATGGAGGTTTGCCTTTTTTAGCATTAACTTATATTTTTTGAATAAGTGTTGTGTTGTTATTGGTTTTCCTGCTAATGAAATGCTTTCTAATAAGTATTCACCATTTTTTAAGTTAAACCACATTTGGATTAATGGTA
>JBBSWW010000033.1:0-1893 GCA_038046085.1 Nanobdellota archaeon
TGAAATAATAATACAAAAACCTTAATAAATACTCCTTCTATATGTATTTCATGGATGATAAGAAGTATGTAGTTGATACATCAGTTGTTGTTGAGAGAGCTGTTACTAAACTATTTAAAAATAAAAAAATATCAGGAAATATTATTGTTCCTAGAGCAGTTCTTGCTGAACTTGAACATCAGGCTAATACTGGTCAGGAAATTGGTTTCTTAGGTTTAGAAGAGTTACAAGCTTTACAGAAATTATCTCAAGAAGAAAAAATAAAATTATCCTTTGCAGGTGACAGACCTAATCTTTATCAAAAAGCTCATGCTAAAGATGGTGGTGAAGTTGATGCTTTGATTAGAGATATTGCTTACAATGAAGGAGCTATCTTAGTAACAGCAGATAAGATTCAATCTGAATCAGCTAAAGCTTTAGGAATTGAAGTCCAATATTATCATAGACAAGAGATGAAAGATAAGTTAGGTATTGAAGATTTCTTTGATTCTGAAACTATGTCAATTCATATTAAGGAAGATTGTTTAGTGAAAGCTAAGAAAGGTAAACCTGGACAATGGAGACTAGATGATGTTTCTTCTAAAGTACAATCACAATTAGATGTTCAGTTTTTTGCTAAGGAAATAGTTGAGAGATCTAGGATTGAACCTAATGCTTTTATTGAAATCTCTAGGGAAGGTTCTACTATTGTTCAATATAAAGATTACAGGATTGTTATTGCTAAACCTCCTGTCTCTGATGGTTGGGAAATTACAGCTGTAAAACCTATTAAAGTTTTAAAACTTGATGATTACTCATTACCTGAAAAGATTGCTCAAAGAGTTAAATCTCAAGCTCGTGGTGTTATTATAGCAGGAACTACAGGTTCTGGTAAATCTACTTTTGCTCAGTCTTTAGCTGAATATTATGCTGCTAATAATTTTATTACAAAGACAGTTGAAAGTCCTCGTAGTCTTATATTATCTAAAGAGATTACTCAGTATAGTAAAAATTTAGCTTCTTCTGATGAGATCCATGATATTTTATTCTTATCAAGACCTGATTATATTATCTTTGATGAGATGAGAAATACTCCTGATTTTGAATTATATACTGATCTAAGATTAGGTGGTTCTAATGTTTTAGGTGTTTTACATGCAGCAACTCCTATTGATGCTGTTCAGAGATTTATTAGTCGTATGGATGTTGGTATGATTCCCTCTGTATTAGATACTTTATTATTTATTGATAAAGGTAATGTTAGCAAGATCATGACTGTTCAGATGATTGTTAAAGTCCCTTCTGGTATGGTTGAAGCAGACTTAGCTCGTCCAGTTGTTGAAGTTCGTGATTTCTTGGCTAATAAATTAGAATTTGAAATCTACAGTTATGGTGAAGAGACTGTTGTTATTCCTGTTAATGAATCTTCAGAATTAAAATCTAATCCTGCTAATGCACTTGCTGCTAAACAGATTGAACGTGAATTCAGGGATTATACTGATAAAATTAAAGTTAAAGTTGTTTCTAGTAATAAAGTCGAAGTTTATGTTCCAGAGAATACTATTGCTAGGATTATTGGTTCTCAGGGTTCTAATATTGAAAAATTAGAGAAGAAGATTGGTATGAGTATTGATGTTCGTGAATTGAATGGTCGCAGCAGTGATGATGATAGTGATGATACTACTTCTGATAAAAAATCTGTTCATTATAATGTTGAGGAATCTAAGAAAGCCCTGATTTTCAATGTCCCGTCTGATTATTCTGGTAAGCAGGCTGATATTTTTGTTGATGACAAGTTCTTATTGACTTATACTATTGGTAGGAATGGCGATATTAAAGTTAATAAAAAATCTGAATTAGGAAGAGAATTGACGAAGAATATGGATAAAAATAAAAAAGTCGAAGTCAGGATTT
>JBBSWW010000034.1:0-21226 GCA_038046085.1 Nanobdellota archaeon
CTTTTAAATAGTAACATAAATGACTACTTTAGCATATATAACCATATAGATACTATAAAAAGATTTAAAAAGGGTAAAACACTTTTCAAAAATAAAAGATGACACAAATAAAGAGGCTTTCTGCTAAAGGTTTCAAATCATTTGCTGGAAAAACAGAACTTGAATTTGGAAATGGATTTAATATTGTAATAGGACCAAATGGATCAGGAAAAAGCAATATAGTAGATGCATTATGTTTTGTTCTAGGAAAATCATCTGCTAGAGAAATGAGAGCAGAAAAGAGTTCTAACTTAATATTCAACGGAGGAAAAAAACAAAGCCCATCAAAAGAAGCTGAAGTAATGATAGAATTTGATAACAGCACAGGAAAATTTCCAGTAAAAGAAAAAGATGTGAGAATAACAAGAACAGTCAAACAGAACGGCACTAGTGTTTATATGATAAATGATGAGGTAAGAACAAGACAACAGGTCCTAGACTTATTAAATGCAGCAAAAATAGATCCAGACGGACATAATATAATCTTACAAGGCGATATAATACATTTCATGGAGATGAAGTCAACAGAGAGAAGGCAAATAATAGAAGAGATAGCAGGAATATCAATATATGAAGAGAAGAAAGGAAAATGTTTACAAGAATTAGAGAAAGTAGATTCTAAATTAAATGAGGCAGGAATAATACTTACTGAGAGAGAAGCTAATCTGCGTGAATTAAAAAAAGAGAGAGACCAGGCAATCAAATACAAAGAGATACAAGAATCAATAAAGGATGACAGGGCAACATATACACACTTACAGATAAAAAACAAACAAGAAAAAATAGATGAGATAGAGGGAAGAAAAAAAGAGGCAGAAAACAAGATAAATAAAGTCAATGAAGAGATAAATAATCATAAAAATAACATAAATAATCATAAAGAAGAGATAAAAAAAATAAATGATGAAATAGAAGTCAAAGGGGCAAAAGACCAATTAACATTAAGAAAAGACATAGAAGAAATAAAGACAAACACAGTAAAGGCAAATTCCAGATTAGAAGTCTGCAGTACAGAAGTTGTAAAAATAAAACAGAGAAAAGAGCAGTTATTAGGAAATATAAAAGAGATAGAAGAAAAAATAAAAGAATTACAATTAAAGAAAAAAGCGCATGACAGTGACATAACAACATTATCCAGCAGAGAAAAAGAAATAGAAAAAAAGGTGCAGGCATTAAAAGAAAAATCTGGAATAGACAATGAGACTGAAACTATAGAAAAATTAGAAAAAGAGATAGAGGATAAACAAGAAGAAATAAATAAAATAAATATTAACAGGCAGGAATTAATAAGAAATAAAGACCAGATAACATACAAACTAAATTCTATTGAAGAGAGAATAAATAATTTAAAAGGATCAACAAAGGATGTTGAAGAATTAAAGAATAATAAAAAATTATTCAAGGAGATAACAGAAAAATTAGCTAAATGTTTAAATGAAGACTCTTCATATGCAGCACAATTAAGCAGATCAAGACATGAACTTATGCAGAGCAATGAAGAACTAGCAAAACTAACAGCAAGACAGGTAAGCATACAAGAGAGAGCCATGGGAGATCTAGCTGTAAGAAAAATAATAGAATTAAAAAATTCAGTAAAAGGAATACATGGAATAGTATCAACATTAGGAAATGTAGAAGGAAAATATTCACAGGCACTAGAAGTAGCAGCGGGATCAAGAATACAGAGCATAGTAGTAGACAATGATACAGTAGCACAAAAATGCATAGAACATCTAAAAATGAATAAATTAGGAGTCGCAACATTTTTACCATTAAACAAAGTAAGACCAAGAGTAATGGATCCAAGCATGAAAGAGATACTAAAATCTAATGGAGTGCAAGGATTAGCAACTGATTTAGTAAGTTATGATCCAATGTATGCTGATGTATTCTCATATGTATTCGGGACATCAGTAATAGTAGACAGCATAGAGATAGCAAGAAGGATAGGGATAGGAAGAGCAAGGATGGTAACATTAGATGGAGATCTATTAGAACCATCTGGAGCAATGATAGGTGGATATAGGATGCATAAAGCAGGATTAGGATTCAAAGAAAAAGAAGTTGATAATAATATAAACAGACTAGATACAGAAGTAAAAAAATTAAGTGTACTTGTTAGTAATCTAGAGAATAAAAGGACAGATAATGAGGTTATGATCTCTAGTTTAAGGGAGAACAAAGCAGAACTTGAAGGAAATATAATAAGAATGGAAAAGACATTAAATGTCGAAGGATATGATATAAACTCATTGATAGAAGAGAAAAAGAACTTAATCAATACATCAAAAGAACATGAAAAGAATATTGATATTATAGAAAAAGAACTTAACACATCAGTAGATACACTGGAGAATTTAAAAGAGAAGAAAACAAAACTTAGAGAAAAACTAAATGATCCTGAATTAATAAAAAATTTTGATATGCTGGAAGAACAAAAATTAAAGACAAAAGAATCATTATTAGAAATAAATTCAAATATTAAAAATATAGATGTACAGATAACATCAATGCTAAACCCTGAGAAAGAAAAAACAGAGAAAATAATAAAACAACAAGAAAAAGAGAATGAAGAATTCCTGAAAGAGATAGCACAGATAAAAGAGACACTAAAAAATATGGATAATGAACTAAAGATAAAAGAGAATGAGGAGAAGAAATTCCATACAAACTTCAAAACATTAATAGATAAAAGAAATAAATTTACAGAAAAAATACAATCAATAGAGACAAACTTAGTAAGAGAGGAAGAGAGAATAAAAGAACATGAACAGAAACTAAATAATATATCAATAGACAGGGCTAAAGTAATAGCAGAGATGGAAGGATTACAGAAAGAATTCGAGAATTACAAAGATGCAACAATAAAAAGAGGGGTAAATTACGAAGAATTACAATTAAGAATAAGAGAGAATGAGAAAGCATTAAACTCAATAGGAAATGTAAACCTAAGAGCATTAGAGGTATATGAAGGAATACAAAAAGAATATACAGAAGTTGTTGATAAAGTAACAAAGTTAAAAGTTGAAAAAGATGATGTACTAAGCGTTATGAGTGAAGTAGAATCAAGGAAGAAAGAGATATTCATGAAGACATACAATCAGATAACAAAAAAATTCAAAGAAATCTTTAGTTCGTTAAATACAAAAGGAGAGGTACAAGTAGAATTAGAAAATCCAGAAGATCCATTTGCAGGAGGAATAGATATACAAGTAAAAATCGCTGGAAATAAACATCTAGACTTAAAGAGTTTATCAGGTGGAGAAAAAACAATGACTGCACTATCATTCATATTTGCAATACAGGAATTTGCACCATCACCATTCTATTTACTAGATGAAGTAGATGCGGCACTAGATAAGAGAAATGCAGAACTATTATCACAATTAATAAAGAAATATTCAGATAAAGCACAATATTTAGTAATAAGCCATAATGACCATGTAATACATGAAGGAAACTTTGTATATGGAGTAACAATGCAGGATGGAGTATCTAAAGTAGTAAGTATGAAAGTTTAGATAATTTTTTTTAATACATGTTTGTTTATTTTGTATTTTGTCATGAATTCTTTAAAGCTAATGTATCTTATTTTTTCTTGTTCTGGCAATACACAGATATTTATATGATTGTTGAATAGTTCTAGGAATTCTTTCTTGTTCATTTCTAAATCTTTATTTTCTGTTATGAACTTATCAAATTTTTTTGAGCATTTTTTTCTCTGTTCTATGTTTAGGAGGCATTTTCTGAAACAATAATTTTTCTTATACCAATTAATTATATTAGATATTTTTCTTTTCTTGTTTTCATATTTAGAGTATGATAACACACAGTTTATTTCATCGTAACTTATTGAATCATCTTTTATTCTTTCCTTAATATCTTTTAGTTTGTCTTCTAAAGAATGAATATGAGGCAATATTTTTAGTATCTTATCTTTTGTTAATGTCTTCCATAACGATAATTGATTGTATTCTATCAGGTTTGCTATATGACTCCAGACTGTAGGTATTTTTATTCCTCTCTGTTCACTTATCTGTTTTATTGTTAGTCCTTTCTTTAATAGTTGTAATGTTTTTTGTGTTGTGAAGATATAACCTGCTTCTTCTGTTTTCTTGATGAAATTTTCATTTTTCTTTACATTCTTTACCTCAAATGCTTTGTATGTTGGGAAGTTTTTATTGAATATTCTTGTTATATACCTTCTATACTTGTAAGTGTCTGCATGACTTACGTATGCTAACCATCCTTCAAATACTTGAATTACGTAATCTCTATCTATCATTCCTTTATCATATAATTTTTTTAGTTTGTTGAGTTTTCTATCGAACTTTCTTAAATTTTTCTTACGAACAAGTTTGAAATCATTAAATATTCTAAATCCTAGAAAGTTTGTTCCTCTATTTAGGTTATATATTTTTGACTTGTCTGGATGCAGTTCTAATCCTAAATTATTTTTTAAGAAATTTTTTATTTTTTCTTTATAATTTTCTAATATTATTTTTTGATTTTCTAATATTATAAAGTCATCTACGTATCTTATATAATATTTCGCTCTTAATACTTCTTTAATGTAATGGTCTAGTTCATTTAAGTATATGTTTGCGAAGAACTGGCTTGTTAAGTTTCCTAAAGGCATTCCAATTTTGTCGTTCGCCCCCCCCCCCGATTTGGACGAAGTGATTGTCAAGTATCTTTCTTACTAACCATATCACGTTTTCGTCATTAACTTTCTTTTTAATTAATTTTACTAGTATTTCATGGTTTACTGTGTCAAAATAGTGCTTAATATCTGCCTTTAATACGTAAGAATCTTTAGTATAGTTATTTGTTATTTTGTTCTTGAAATTGTTGAATCTTTCTATTGCTTTTAATGATCCTTTGCCTATTCTGTTAGCATAACTGTCATGTATGAAACTTTTATTGAATAATGGTTCTATAATATTTACTAATGCGTGATGTATAATACGGTCTCTAAAGTCTGACTTGCTTATCTTTCTTGTTTTTGGATCTCTTAGTATGAATGTTTCTAAAGGTCTTGGATTGTATGTCTGTGTTATTAACTCGTTTTGTAATATTAAAAGATTTTCTTTTAGTTTTTTCTCGAAATCTATAACGTATTTTTTTAAAGTTTTTCTACTTCTTGCTTTCTCATAAGCTAAATACAAGTTTTCGTAAGAACATATTTGATTAAATAAAGAATTATTTTCCATTTTAAAATGTTCATCCCAGCTATTAGTTTCGCTATTCCGAGGAAACGACCATTATTATTGAGGTTGTTGTTGCCGTTCAAACCGTTGTTGTTGTAGTTGTTGTTATCAACGAAAGCCAAACGGCCCGAATGTAGCCTTTTCACTTTCAACTGTTCACTGCAACTTCACAATTTGGCGTTGTTGCTGTATTTTATAGTAACATTGTTACCTTAGTGAAAAGGCGTGTAGCTCAAACTACTCCAAACTTTGCTACACCATTTATTTTTAATGTAGTAGTTAGTTGTAGCTGGGACTAAAAATTGTGATAAAAAGTAGTATAAAAATTTTATTGTTTAAGTTCTAAACATTCAGCTAAAACATAAAGTCTTCCTTCATGTCTTAAAACTCTTCCATCATGCAATAATTCTACTCTAGATTCTAAAGGAACTTGTGCTGATGGTACTTCAATTTTCGGTGCACTAAGCGGCTCCGCCGCAACCCCGAGGAAACGACCATAATCATCGAGGAAGTTGTCGCCGCCCAAACCGTTGTCGCCGTAGCCGCTGCCACCAACGAAAGCCAAACGGCCTCTGTCCACTAATCCTTGTTTAACGTCTAAGCTTATCCAAGGTTTCTCAACTTTTTTCTTGTCTAACATTTCAGCATATTGTTCAGCTCTTCTTTGACCGCCTGCAAGGATTATTACTCTTGGATCTTTAACCCATTTAGCTAATTTTACATTATCGTTAGACAATCCATTAAATAGACTAGCATCTGCTACAACGCCGTATTGTTCTTCTGCTAAATCTTTGTTTTGGGTTTCTTTTAAGAATTCTTCATAATCTCTTAATCCTTCTATTTTTCTTTCTCTGAAAGCTTGAATTTCAGTATCTGTTAATTTTGCTCCGTAATTAACTAGTCCTTCTTCTACAGCACTTCTTACTCTTTGAGAGTCTGTTAAAGGATGTTTTAGTCCGTGAACAACAATAACTTTGTTTTCTACATTATAAATTCCTGAAGTTGTAGTATACCAATTTGTCCATATACCATCATTAAAATCTGGACAATCTTTTCTTAAATCTAGAAATTGTGGTGTTGTTAAAGGTATTAAATTTCTTATTTTAATCTCTTGTAGAGCATTAGCTACTCCATAAGGAGCTGTTAAACTCTCAACAGTTTCTCCAATTTTAACAGGAGAAGTCTTGTATAATTCACCATCGCGTGTTAATATCATTTTATTGCCTCAAAAATATATATTAAGCTGAACTTTATAAACCTTTCGATACTTACACTACTATAAAGTAGCATAATAATTATTCTTCATCAATCTTTTCTTTCAGTTCATTAAGAGCAGGAGAATCAATAACACCATAGGCTTTAGGTTCTGGTTTAATATAATCTCTCTTAATAGTTTTTTTTACTTCAGCTTTAGGAGATTCTTTTTTAATAAAATCTGCAGTAGAAACTTTCTTAACTTCTTTCTTAGTAGATTCTTTTTTTGCAATATTTACAGGAGCTTTTTTCTTTACAACAACAGGCTTTGAAACCTTAACAACATTATCAACAACTTTTTTCTTCTTAACAACTCTCTTAACTTCCGGTTTAGAATCAACAGCATCATTAAATACAGTCTCTGAATGGACATCATTTGTGTTATTCTCTAAAACTTTTTCTTCTTTATAATCAACAACTTCATCATCAAAAAATGAGACAATATATTTATGCCAACCAAATACAAAAAATAAAACAATCAAAGCTAAAATAATAAAACCTGAAAGGAAATAATACTTATAATTAGAGAATAAACCGGGAATATTATCATCAGAAGGTGAAACTATAACAGATGCAGTAGCATTAATATCATTATCAGAAGAGAATAAACCAACAAACCAATCCTTAACTCCTAAGAAGAAACCTGATCCTGAATCAACAACTGGACCTGAACTTGATAATTTGATATCAGTAGCCCTCTCTTTATTATCAGTAATCTCAATCTTCATATCCTTAGAATCAAGATTAGCACCATTCTTCAAACTTAAAGTAACTTTAGCATCATAAACACCAAGAGGCATATTAGTCTTAGGAGCTACGTAAACATAAGCAGTCTCAGTCTTACCAGGATCAACATTAATATCTACTGGATTCATATTGCTGAAAGTAGCAGCATTACCACTCAAGAATAAACTATAAGAAGCTCTCCTCACACCTGAATTCTCAATATTAACAGGAATAAGAACACTTGAATCAAAGTATACAACAACATCATCATAAGGAAGAGATAATCTAGGCTTGTAACATTCATTAACTGATACAACATCTAATTTTAATGAATCCTTATCCTGAAGACCATCCTGATCAGTTGAATTAACAAGAAGACTAATATCATAAGAACCTGATTTAACATCAGATGTAGGAAGAGCTTTCAGGACAATACTTTTTTCTTCTCCGCCAGCAATATTCAAGATCTTAGTATCAGAGGAAACCCAAGAGGGAGATTCTAATCCTATCTTGTAAGATTTCCTTATCTCGCCAGTATTTTTAATCGCAGCATTAAAAGATGACTCAACACCCTGACAGACTTGTGAAGATGAATCTAGAATATCAACTTTAACACCATAACATTTCCTTACAAGGATATTAAGATCATTAGATATCTTACTAAAACCAATCTGAGGTGAGACTTCTAAATGAACAGGGAAAGAACCTTCTATACCATAAGTAGGTGCGAAAACAAGATTAAAATTCTTAGCCTCATTAGATTTCAGAGTAAGTTCAATCTTCTCAGACCTAGCCCATACAGGACCATCAACTTTAAGTTTATAAGTATTAATAGCAGTACCCTTATTCTCAATCCTCAAAGGGACAACATTGTAGCTCCTGTCACAAACATTATATGAAGTATCTGCTAAAACCTTGAAATCAAAATCATAACAAGGATTAACTTTCAATGTCAGAGGGATAGAATCACGAGTCTTTCCTGAATTACCTAGAGCAAGAAGAGTGAACTCATACTCACGAGATTCAACAGGAGCTTTAAGATAAAGGACAATCTTCTTACTTTCTGCCCTGTCAAGAATAACAGTATCATCACTAATGCTAATAATATCTTTCAATTCACCTTCAATAGATAACCTGAAAGTTTCCTTGAATTCTCCATTATTAGTAAGTGTAAGCTCATATTTTACAATACCATTAGGGCATATTTCCTGCCTAGTAGATGTAATAGGAGCCAATCCAGCCCTGAAACAGTCTTTAACAACAACTGAATGAGATATTAATTTAGAATCATCATCAGTACTGATAACTGTATCAAGATTATAATTGCCAGGATTAGTAGTCTGAGATGGTGTGATATAAGAATAAACCTTTTTTTCCTCATTAGGATTAAGAACAAAACTAGAAGGAGCTGTAACAGCCCAGCCAGAAGCAGAACCTCTAGAATTAATATTGAAATCTTTAGGAACTGAAGCAGTATTCTTTACATTATCAATAAATAAACCTGTGTCTCTAGGACATAATGGAGTGCTTATTGATTCTTGAGAAACTGAAAATGCATTTACTGAAGATAGAATTATAAGAAATATAAAAAAAATTGAAAAAAAGTTTTTAATACCTTTCATTAACACCACTTATACAGTTTGCTAAGTTAGTAGTAAGTTTTACCTTCTACGCCCTTATCATCTTTATCTTCTGTTAATTTTTTTATTAACAAGATAACTGCTAATAATACAAGTACTAATAAAAGTACAACAAATACTATTGTTAATACTCTCTTAGTTGTATCGCTAGCAACTGCTTTTGGTGTAACCTCAAGGCTTAAATTCTTTTCTGTTACAACATTGTTTCCAGTCTTAACCTTAACACTGAAAGCTTTTGAACCTGTGAAGCCTTCATTTGGAGCAACGTAAACGTTAACTTCAGATGTGCTGTCAGGTTGAACAGTTAATGTCATTGGAGTAACAACTACGTTAGCCCAACCATCTGTACCTGTAACTTCAACAGTGTAAGATTGTGCTACCTTATCTAAGTTAGCAACTGATAGCTTGTAAACAGCTCCCTTACCAGCTTCTACTTTCTGAGCTAATGTATCAACACTAACTACAGTGCTTGGCTGAATTGCTACTTGTGAAGCTCTAACATGCAATGTGTATTTCTGTTCTTCGAAACTGTGGAATCTATTGTAATCTAATCTTACAATAACATCGTAAGTTCCTTCTTTAGCATCCTGAGGTACCATCAATACAAGGTCATTTGATGTGAAACCATCATTTCTATCAGAGTTTCTCTGAGATTGTGATGTTTCTAACTGATCAATGTATTCTTGTGTTTGTATACCTAACTGAGGTACGCTAACAGTAACTTTAACACTGTCTTCTATATTGTCTCCAAGATTCTCTGCTCTTACAGTTACGAAAACTGGCTGACCAGCTTGTACGTAATTTGAAGGATTGAATAATGTGTCAAATATATTAACACTGTGTCTGATTTCTTCTAATCTTAGTATGTAAGATTTTTTAGTTGCTAATGAATCATCTGTGCTTTGATCATCATCGAAAACTTCAACTCTCAATGTGTAATCATCAGAAGCTTCAATATCACTAGGTATTTTTAATGTTAAGTGAATAGGTCTAACTGCGCCCTGTAAAACTTGGAAAGGTGCGCTAACGTCTTCTACTTCACCATATTCGTAACCACCAATGAAAGCTTTAACTTTAACATTGTAACATGATTTACCTCTGTTATCTGTGCATTGTTTAAATACGTCATTTCCTCTAACCCAAACGTCTACATTAACTATTGAATTTCTTTCAACATATAATGCAGAGCCTGCGGATAAAACTGTACCATCAACTTCAACCTTTTGGATTGTGAAGTCTGGTGCTCTACTATCTACTGCACTAACACTACCTGTGTGTCCCACTAATGGAAAACCTGGTACATGGTTAGCTGATACTACACTAGTTAAAACTAATACTAGTACCATTGCAAGTGCGAATATTCTAAAACTTTTCATTTTTTCCTCCCTATATGAAACATTATGAAATGTTATCATTATGTAGTAAACACATATTTATAAACCTTTTGGTAGTAACGTTTAAGCTACTATAAACGGCCAATAAACTGTTTTAACATTGCCTCCATCTGATCTTAATACAAACTTCACTAAATAATTGCCAGATTGTGCGTTACTTGGCACAGCGAATTGTGTCTGAACAAGCTTATTTTGGCTTACATCAAGGTAAACATTTCTCACATCGTAGTTTTTAGAACCTTCAACATAAGTAACTAGTTGAGCTTCTTCACCGAAATCACCTTGATTACTTAATCTAAGTAAAAGGTAAACAGTCTCACCAGCTTTGTAAGATGTCTTACCATTCAAGTCTCTTACTTGACCTAGAGCTAAATCGTGGATCTCTTTATGAGCTGTATTTTCATCAATTCTTCTATCAAGATCTCCACCTCTATTTTGAGCAACGTCAACTCTAACTAGAATAGTATCAGTAGCAAAGCCACCTCTATTATCAGTAACAGTCAAAGTAACAATATAAACACCTTGAGCTGAATATTCATGGAAAGCTCTTACTGTTGAAGCAGAGTTACCATCTCCGAAATCCCAATTATAACTAACAATATTTCCATCAGGATCTGAAGATTGAGAACCATCAAATAAAGCTGATTCCTCAACACCTAATAATTTATCATCACCAGCATTAGCTAGTGGAAGTGAATTTATTTTATTTTGTACAGTTACTCTAACAGTATCAGAAGATGAAGCACCTTCAGTATCTGTAACAGTTAATTTAAGAGTGAAAACACCAAGTGAATCATAAACAATTGAAGGTTCAGATTCTGTGCTGTCAATTGTACCATCATTATTGAAATCCCAAGCAAAGAACATTTCATTATAATTATCTTCAACTTCGAAAACATATTGTCCGAATACAGAGCCTGGAATAGTAACTGGTTCACTAACAACAGCAGTGAAATCATTTCCTAAACCTACAAGAGGAGGAGCGTTCAATACCTGAACTTCCTTGCTACCTAAAGCACCGTTAGCATCTATAGATACATGATCAGTACCTAGAACAGCATCATTAGTTGGAACAAGACCGTGATAGAAATATTGACCTGGAGTTGGATTTGTGCATGTAGCATCATCATTTCTGGAACATAATTCACCATCAACAATAGCAATGTCACCAACAACTGTATCAATAACACCATCATTATATCTTTCTAAGACAAGTCTTCTACCGTTTCTTTCAAGAGAGACATCAGAATCTATACCTGCAATACCATTAGAACCTGCTTTAACTGAGAAAGCGACTAATAAATCCTGCCCTCTAAAGTAAGAATCATCTCTACTTTCTTGATTGAAAGTTTCATCATAAAATAATATCCTGTCAACATGAATAACTGAAACAGTTACAGTATCAGAACTTGATAGACCTTCTGCATCTCTAGCTGTGAAGGTTAATGTTTCTTGTCCATCAAAGTTTCTATCTAAAGTACGGATACTAACTCTATTATTATTTATTGTAACTCTAAAATTATTGCTTCTTGAAACTGTCCAGACTATATTACTATCTGGAGTAGTATCATCAGAAACAAAATTACTAAAATCAAAAACATTCCCAAGCCTGCCAATAAAGAAATCTTGTGGAAGGTCAACAACAGGAGCATTATTTACATTAGGATCCTCTATTGTAATATGCTGGCTAACACCTGTATCAGCGTCAGGGAAAGGATCAACAACTGCACACCATATAGTGTCACCAGGGTTTGTTGAAGAAGCAGGAAGTTCTCTCTGATGAGATACAGACCTACCATTAACAAACCAAGTGAATGAAAAAGATCTCTGCTCAACGGAGTCAAATCCATCGATAATACAAGTCAATTGTTCATCAGCAGGACATACTCCATTAGGACATACACCTGAATCACTAATGATAGAAACATCATAAGCAGCAAATACGACTGAGACTAAAAATAAAAACATTATAGGTATTGATAATAGTTTAAAGTTTTTCATGGTAAATAGTAAAGAATTAAACAGATATAAATACCTTTCGGTGAGTAGTGACAATATTGTATACACTATTAAGTTGTTATATAATTAGGTTATAGGCTTAAAATAACTATTTTTGTAACTTTAATATTTTATGAATTTCTATTAGAGACAAGATTATAAAAAATAGATGGGGTTGCAGGGATTTGAACCCTGATATGAAGGTATCTTCATCAAAAGCGACATACCAATATTATATCATTGCCTTTTACAGCTCATCGCTCCATTATTGGAGCCTTCCATTCTAACCAAGTTATACTACAACCCCGATAAGTTTACGAAGCTATTACTTACTTAAAAAGATTATGAATTGTTTATATCACTATCCTGACATTATTTTCGAAAATTTCGAAAGTTTTTCATATATAAATTAAAAATATATTTAAATTTAGGAATCTAATTTTTATAATGGACTACAAAAAGGATTTTCATTTAGCAGAAGTTTGTGGAATTCATGCAGGTGATGGTTATTTAAGGAATGATGGAAAAAGGAGAGAACTAACTATAGAAGGAAGTTTTGAAGAAAAAGGATATTATGATGAACATGTCGTTCCACTCTTTAATAAAGTTTTTAACATTGATATAAAAAATTGTAAATTCCATCCATTAAGAGGGACGTATGGTTTTTCAATAAGAAATCTTGAAGTAATCGAATTCATGCATAAATTAGGTTTTCCTTATGGAAATAAGTCATTGATAGTTAAATCTCCAAATTTTATTTTCGAAAAAAGTATTTTTATAAGATATTTTTTAAGAGGTTACTTTGATACAGATGGTTGTTTAACGTTTTCAAATAAATCGTCTGAAGGATATTCAGAATTTAAAAGAACTAAACACTATTATCCAAATATTAGATTTAGCACGGTTTCTAAATATTTATTTTTTGATATAAACTCAATGTTAAAACAAAATAATTTTAGTTTTTTCAATAATTTTTATAAACCTAAAAAGGAAACAGAAAATTTGAGACATTCTACTATCTTATCAGGAGTTAAATTAATGATGAATTTTTTAAATGAAATAGGGACTAAAAACCCTGTGAAATATTCTAGATATTTAGTTTGGAAAAAATATGGCTTTTGTCCCACTAAAACTACTTATACACAAAGATTAAAAATGGTAGAAGGCTCTCTAAATCCTGAAGAATTTTATTTTAAGGGTCCATAGTATAACCTGGATAGAACGGCCGGCTACGGATATTAATGTAGATACCGGCAGATGGGGGTTCGAATCCCTCTGGGCTCGTATTTACATATAGTATAACAGAATTTTACAAATAATAGTAATCTCATTCGTTAAGCTTAAATATTTTTGTATAAACATTTTTAATATGAAAATAATAAATGGATTGGTTGTAACAGTAATTGCTTTAAGTTCTTGTGATAATGATAGAGTTGAACCTCCTAATCCTGAATTTTATAAACATTTTGTTGGTTCAGTGCCTTTACCAAACTCTAGTACTCTTTATATTCATGATTTAGATGGTGATGGAAATGCAGATGTCTTAGCAGTATCAAATAATGTTTGGTATGTTGCCCCTAATCTATCTGATGAAGTTAAAAATAAGTTAAAAGAGTGGCATTGGGATACGGAACGTGTTCAATTAATGACTCAAGAAATGAGAGAATTATCAACAACAGCAATGAAATCAGACCAAAAATTAGCTTACATCATAGATAAAGCAAGATATGATAGTTCTAAATAATAATTATTTCATTAGTGTTATTTTCTAATAAATTTTGTCCAAAGAATTTATGACTAACAAAAAATTACCTTTTATGACGCTTCTTAATCCTATGATGATGCCTTCTACAAGGAGAGGATAAATCCTTCAAAATCAAGGAGATAACTAAGAAGATCAATAATGCTAAAAACAGTGAACTGTAAATAGGCCATTTACTTACTGTTGTATCTATGAAAGAAGGAATCTTATCTAATTCATCAACAACAAAAGAAACATCAAGTTTTGGTTTAACTATACCATTATCATATATTGTAGATAAAATCAGATTAGTTGATTCATTACCTTTCCTTAACTGAAGATCAAAAATACTATCATCCAAATCAAGGAGTATATTAGAATCTTTTAAATTGTTAGAGCATACAATAAACTTATCACCAAATTTGTAACTAGAACAGTCATCACATGAAGAGCTATTAGAGATAATACAGTTCTGCTTCTGAGAAAAAACTGATGGAACTAATAATATGAACAACAATACTGAAAGAATGATCCACCTCATAAGATTAAATATTTAGATTGAATTATAAAAAGGTTTTTATTCTATAATAAAAGACTAAAACAATGAGCCCGTGATGTAACTGGATAACATTAACGGCTTCGGATACCCTAATTTTAGAAGATACCGTTGCATGGGGGTTCGAATGAATCTTTTTAGAAAAAAGCTTCGGCAAAAAACTAAAGAGAAACGAAAATCCCTCCGGGCTCGAAAATTATTTATTCAGTATATTTTGCATGTACCTGAACTAATTTTTCTACAGTATCATCAATAATTTTTAACCTATCGCCCATATAAGGCATATGACTGCCAAGATTTACAGTTGAAGATTTTAATAAATTGAAAATTCTGTTAGGTTTTTTAGCCAATACTTCATTCACTAAGGGTGTATAAGTTCTTGATAAAGAAACATACCTCATTGCCAAAGCGTTAAGATCAGGTACAAAAAATGGATTGTTGGCTATATCACAACTAGATTGAGCTAAGGCAACATCTATACCAATATCTAAAAGCAAACTTACCCTTGTTGATAATGGAACATCTGCTCTATCTTCAACAGATTTTTTAACACGTCTTGCTCTTTCTTCAAATTCAAATAAAGAGGCTTTATTCTTCATATCTTCTACAGTATTATATTGAGCGTTATATGCACCTAAAAATAAATTATGATATTCTCTATCTAATGGATCAGCAGAACCTACAGGTTCAACAAGACCAGTCTTAGAGTTCCTTTTTTTCCTTTCAGCGAAAGTCTCTGTAAGTATTTCACAGATTTTAGCATAATCATTATGAGAGACTTCTCTTTCGTTCCTCAAATCCAAATTTATTCTAGTAACTCTTATAACCATAACTACTAGATAGGTGCAAAATTTAATAAAGCTTTCTTTAGATTTAAGAGAAAATACTAAATAATCTAACAAAGAATGGGACATCAGTAATTGTAACAGGATAATCCTTATTTATAGAATATTGTTTACCATTCTTATCCTTAAAATCAACTCTTAATGTTACATTATTTTTCTTATAAAGATTTTCAGAATTAAACTTCATAGATGCTTTCTTTGAACCTTCCATGAAATCAATCTTAAAGACTTCAAGATCATTAATAAAAAGATGGACGTCATTAACAGGAACTTTAACATTCAATAAAACATCAAATTTAAAATTTTCACCATAAGAAACTTTCTGAGGATATTTAACATCACTAATAGATAAATCAGGATTAGATAATATCTCGAACCTGACAGACTCTTTAGCATTGAAAGAACCTGAAACTGCTGTAATTTCTATAATATTCACTCCCTCTTTTAATAATGGAAGCTTGATGTCAACAGATTTCTCTTCAGACTCATCAAGAGCCATGGATTTACATATATCAGAAGCACAGACATTAAGATCAAACAATTTCCTTCCAGAGTTATTTTTAATTTTACATTTAATAGAAGGAGTCTCATATGAAAAAGTGAATTTAGTAGATGAGCAATCAAGTTCTAGAGGAGATAAATCAACAGATGGCTTGACAGAGGAAATCATCCTATCAGCCTGATCTTTAGATATAGATTCAACACCTGAAGAATAAGTGATATTAGTACTATATCTATTATGGAACTGATCCTCAACTTCAAAAGTAGATTTGTAGACATAACCATTATCAATATTCTCAGGAATAGAAGATATCCAGAAAACCTTCTTAGACTCACCTGGCTTCAATAAAACTTCCTTAGAATTCTTATCTGTCAAAGCATTTGCTTTAGTAACAGTCAGAGATAAAGGAAAATAATAATTATTAGGATTCTTAACAGAGACCTCAAATGGGACAAAACTACCAGGACCAACACTATTTATCAAAGGCTTAACTGCAATTATAATTGGACTTTTAACAGCAGGACCATTACTGACAACTTTAGTATCAATATCAATCTTCTTTCCTTTAATGCTAGTATCAACAGATTTCCAAGTATACCTAATAGTAGGATCACCAGAATCAGAACTAACTTTAAGTTTAACATGACTAGGATCAACCCAACCGAACTGTCTGTAAGTAATATCAAAAGGAACCCAACCCTTGTCTGGGAAATAAACTTCAGCCCAAGCATGAGGACCAAACTTATAACCGGCATTAGTATAAGCAACACCTGAAACGTAACGTGCAGGAACACCAAGAGAACGCATCATAGAAATGAAAAGATTGGTAAGTTCATCACAAACACCCTCTTTATTCTTTAAAACCCAACTAGACTTCTGAACAACCTCAGCTGTCAATGAACCAAGATCATACCTAATATTTTCCTGGATCCAATCTGCAACTTTAAAACTGACAACATAAAGATCATCTTCATTTTTAGCAAGATCTGAAGCCCTAGTGCTAATATCATCATTAACATCAATAAATTCAGTAGGCTGAGTATAGAAAGACTCAACACCTTTTAAAGGAAAATCAATCTTATCATCTACAAGAATAAGCAAGTTTTTAGTCCTTACACTAGAATCAAAAGATAGTTCAAAAGAATTAACCTGAGGAGATATCCAAGTATAAGATATTTCATCAGAATTATTTTTTATAGAAGCTTCTGGAGAGGATTTAAAACCTATAGACCTAACTTCCTGCAAAACATCCTCTCTTGGAAAAAAAGTGAGAATAGAAGTCACCTCACCAATCTTAGAGTTAGCACTAGTAGCAGCAAGATCAAAATTACTTTGAATGGAAACATCATAATCAATAAAACTATAAGAATTATAATCATTAATAGGCTGATCAATAGCATATACTGAAAGTGAACATAGAACAAGAATTAATAATAACAATACACTCTTTTTTATCATTCATTTAATAACAGGTCAAACGTATTAAAAGCTTTCTTTTCTCCTATTTAAATAAAAAATCCTCTTTTCATCAGAAAATCTTTCAATAGAGTATCTTAACATCGTTCTAGGCATAATCTTAGAGTGTTTATCTAAGAAATCTTCTAAGTCTTTAACAGATCTTTTACCTACTTCACGAAGCATCCAACCAACTGATTTGTGAATCAAATCGTGTTTATCATTTAATAATAATTCAGCAATCTTAAAAGTATCATCAAAAGAATTATTCTTAATAAAATAAAAAGTTGAGACAATAGAAATCCTGCGATGCCAGAGATTATCTGATTTTACTAAACTGTAAAGAACAGAATGATCTTTTTTATTAGATAAATATTTTCCAACAATCTTATCAGCAGAAAGATCAACAAGATCCCAATTGTTAACACAATCAATATTTTCTAAATAAAAATTATATATTTTTTCCGGATCTTTATTGAAATTATCAACTAAAATAAATAATGCTACAAGCCTATGTTCATGAATCTTTGAATTCAATAATCTCTTTATATCCTGCAAAATTAAATCAAGAAACTTTTTAGCAATAATCCTAGATTGCAGAACAGTCAATCCTAAAAAAACATCACCATGACCATATTCACCTTCAGATGTCTTGAAGAAACCCTGCATGACAACAGCTTTCTTTTTATCTGAATAACTATCAATTATTTTAACAATATTTTCATAACTCATTTTTTCTTAGAGACTAATCTTTTAACATTCTCAATGAATTGATCGAAATTATGAGTCTTAATAGCGCCACCACAAGCATGATCATGACCACCAGCATATCCTTCAATACCAACTAAAGCTTTTTCCAAAACTTTACGGATATTAATCTTAGAAGACCTGAAACTTATACGGTATTCATCATCTTTCAAACGAGCAATTACAATAATCTTATCCTGATAAAGATGAATCAGTTCATTAGATAATTCACCAGTAAAACTAGTATTAGAAGAGGGATATTTGAAAACAAAAACTTTCTCTTCAGTAATCTGAGACTTAGCATAATTCAAAAGTTCCAAATAATCCTTATTTAGCTTTTCATATCTTGAATAGATATATTTACCATTATCAGAAGATTGGTTAAGAATTTCATAAGGAGAATCAATCTTCTCTAAAGCTTTCAAAGAATCCTTAACATCAGAAATCTTTCCTTTAAGATTAAAAGAAAAAATCCTAATAAGTTTACCAACATCACCTGAAAATTTAATATCATCAATATCCTTAGGAGCCTTAGACAATAAATCTGGATATTGTTTAATGAAATCATTGATAAAATCTGGAACAAAATGATCAAAAACACAACCAATGACAGCAAGCCATAGATTAGATTTAACAACAGAGTAAGCTAAATAAGTAGTTGGTCTATTGGAACGATGTTTTCTAGGATTATAGTAATTAACATTATTCATAGACTGAACAGGATGATGATCCAACCAGATAATAGGAGTCCTAACTTGATCAATAAACTCTTGAGAGACCAATGGCTTATCTAAAATAACAACCAGATCAGGTTTTGCTTCAATAACTGAATGAACTGCATTAACATCAAGCTTAGGAGAACTCTTAATAATCATACCCTCACCTTTCTTATAATGTTTTTTCAATAATAGATAAGCACAGAAACCATCACAATCATCATCATATAAGAATAAAGGATTAGAAGCTTCAGATAAGAATTTATCAATTTCCTTAATTTCCTTTTTAGTGATCATACAGAAAGTTTAAAAGTAAAATGTTATATAAAACTATATGTTCAACATACAAGACATAATATTTATAGCAGCACTAATAATAGCTGTAATAATATTTTTAAAATTAGACTCCAGAATAAAACTCTCAAGAAGGATACTCATTGCATTCATAGTAATGCTCGTAATATTATTCTTATTTGTATTCATATCAGCATTATTTGCATTATTAGTATTAATAGTCATAATAATAACTGTGATAAGTTTCTTCGAGCGAGGAAAAAGGTCATTCAGATAAAATGGAAAAAACAGAATATGAATTATGGAAAAAATTTGACATTTACGGATATACATCAATGGTCAGAATCTTCATAGAAAGCCCGAAAAACATAAAAAAATATTATGATAAGAAGAAACCAGATATTGTAAATAGAGAACTTAACAGGTTAAAAGAAACATGTGAAAATTTTGGAAGAAGAATAGACAGGATAGACATAGAGAAATATGATAAAAGATTCCCGCTTAAAGTTATAGAATCATTAAAAAAAAGAGTACATAATGCTTTAAAAGAATTACCAATAAAGACTAGTAAAGATTTAGAAAATGGGAATTTTAGAGAATCAATAACTTATGCACAAGAAGAGGGCAAATACATGCTTGAATTAAAAAATGAAGTATATGCAAATTATCCAAAGTATAGCGAATATAGAAGCCTTACACCAGAAGATGAAAGAAAAAGAGATTCTTAATACCAAAAGATATAAAAGCCAAATAAAAGAAATATGATTATGAACAAAGATAAAAGTTTACTAGCATTAGCTGCAATGGAAAAATTATTGAAAAAATCAGGAGCACCAAGAGTAAGCGAGGATGCAAAAGAAGCAATGCGTGAAGTACTAGAAGACTATGCTGAAGAGATAGGAGAGAAAGCAGCAAGAATAGCAATACATTCAGGAAGAAAGACAGTAAAAGCAGGAGATATAAAACTAGCAGTAAAATGACAATAGCACAAATATTCTTATTCACACTTGTAATACTAATAATATTCTCACCAATAATAATGATAATAATAGAAGAATTAGATTTAAAGAATAAGATAGAACTCTAGTAAAGAAAACTTTATTAACTAATTTTTAATCAAAAACTTATCAAAATCAAGAGGTAAATCACAATGGGAAAAAAATATTTGGTAGAATATGACAGAGAAGGATGCATAGGAGCAGCAGCATGCGTAGCAGTACAGCCAGACCAATGGACAATAGTAGATGATGGAAAAGCTGATTTAAAAGATTCTGCAAAAGAGGGAAAAAACTGGTTCAAAGAAATAGATGAAAGTGAATTACAGGCCTATAAAGATGCAGCAGAGAGCTGTCCAGTAACAGTAATAAAGATATTTGAAAAAGATACAAAGAAAAGGATAATCTAATTAAAGATACTTTTTCCAAACTTCATCGTCTTTTTTATTATCCCATAATTTCTTCATAGAATTTTCTGCAAGAATTAACCATCCTAAATTTTCAATACCTATTTTTTTGTTTACCATAAAATTAATATATTATATATTATTAATAAAACTTATGAAAACAGAATGCCCAAAATGCAAAAGCAAGCATATTGATGAAGTTGATGTAATGGGAGGAAAATTCCTAATATGTTTAAGTTGTGGATATGATGAATCTGAAGAAGTATTAGATGTATATCCAGAATCAAGAGGGACAAAGGGGGGAAGAGGAACACCATACAAAAGAGGGGGGGCAATGAGAAGTTCTAATATTAAAAGATAATTATTATTTTAACTCTTCTAAACTGCTTAATCTTGCTCTAGTAAAAGTATCCTTTATACATAAACGAGTCTTTTCAGCTAAAGTTTGAGCATCTTCAATACAATCTGCATCAAAAAAACGCTCTGTTCTTCTATCATGATAATTAGAAGGAAAATGACTAATATTATAAGGACTAGTTTCTTCTATATCATAAGTTGCTTTATATTTCATAAGTTAATAGAAACAAACAGGTTATATAAAATTTTCTTAACTATACCTTTCTTCTAGTTTAGCATCACCACGCAAATGATAACCACGAACTTCCCAGAAACCAGGCTTATTTTCTTTCATGAATTCTATTTTATTT
>JBBSWW010000035.1:0-1812 GCA_038046085.1 Nanobdellota archaeon
ATAATATTTGAGAACATAACAATAATTGATAAAACAGAATATGAAAATATTATTGCGGACTTGCAGAAAGATATTAATGATAAAAAAGACTTACCTTATCTTGCGTTAGCTCTTTCAAGCAAAGCTTATGGAATATGGAGTCATGATCCTGATTTCTTAGAACAGAAAAAAGTGAAAATACTAACAAACATAGATATGTTAAGACTAAGTGGAAAAATAGAGAAAGATTAATTATTTGCAATCTTGCGCTGATATCACACTTTGTTTTCAAAACTTATATACTATAAAAGAACAAGTGTTATATAAATTCATTTATTATTCTGTGATGTTTGTGCATTTTAGTGAAATATTTACAAAAGTATATTAGAAAGTTATTTAAAGTTTAAAGATTAAGATATTTTATGACAACCGAAGCTAAAATACTCCAAGAATTGAAAGCAATAAGACAAGATTTAGATTATTTAAAAGAAAATATGGCAGAGAAGAATATGTTTCTAAGTACAGAAGAAAAACAACTTCTTGAAGAAAGTTTCAAAAACGAAAAAGAAAACAAACTTGTCTCAAGTAAAGATTTAAAAAAACAATTAGGATTATGACTTTTTTAATAGAGTATGACAAACAACCAGTAAGCTTTCTTAAAAAGAGCGATAAAAATATAGCAAAAAGAATATTTGAAAAAATTGAAGAACTATTAACAAAAGATCCAGTTCCACACACCGCAGTAGCAATAGTTGGAGAGCACGGAGTTTACAGAATAAGAATCGGAGACTTCAGAGCAGTTTATAGGATAAATTATGAAAATAAAAAAATTATAATAATTAGTATAGACAAAAGATCGAAAGTTTATGATAAATAAGATTTAAGTTCATTCATTATTTTGTGATGTTTGTGCAAAATCTACCCCTACATTTCTATTAAAACAACATAAGATAAATGATTTATAGCAAACTTTTAATATACATAATATGTAATAATTATATGGGTTTAAAAGGGGTAATATCAAGATTCTTTAAAGGCAATGTCAAAAGAGATTTTGATCGTTTAGTAAATATTTATTTATTAAAAGTGAATTTAAGTAAAGATTTTAGAGAAAAAAGAGTTAAAGAGGAAACTTTTAGAACTAAATATATTGAATTATTAGATTTGGAGATTATTGGTGAAGAGCTTGAACAAAAATTGACTAAGTCTAAAAATTTAAAGATAGACTTAGAATCTTTAAGATATAATCTAGCAAAGCAGAAAAGATTTTTTATACAATATCATGAATCGGATTTAAATTTTATACTGCAGCCTCTATCAGATTTAGATTTTGCATCTTTATACACCTTGTTAGCTGAACAGGGAAGGCTTCTAACAGTTGAAAAGAAAGATTTAGAAAATGTTACAACAGAAAATGAAACCAAAATAGCTAAATTAAAAGTATGGGGCTTAGATATTTCACAAAATAAAAGACTTGTATCAGTGCTTATTAATAATTGGGATTTGATTGAAGAACTCAATAATATTTATAACATTAATAATTATAGAACCAAATTTAAAATAAGCAGTTTTTCTGGATTGATTAGAACAGGAGATGATATTATAATAATTATTGATATAGCGAGAAAATGCAATAAACATTTTCCTTTTATAATTGATATATTGAGTGTTCTATCTGATGATTTAATTAAGAATACAAAAGATTTAGAGGAAATAAGTTCATTGATTATTCAATTAGTATCTGATTATATGAATTCAAAAGCTGATTATCGTAATTGGCATGGAACATTATCCACTTCACTAGAGTCATTCATTAAGAATAAGAGGGATATT
>JBBSWW010000036.1:0-16053 GCA_038046085.1 Nanobdellota archaeon
TTAATAAAGTCTTGTGTTAATACCGAAGTTGTATCTGAAGATTGCGAAGCAGCTATAGCTCTTTGTTTTTCTTCAGGCCAGCCTTCATCATCAAAAAATTGTTGTATAAATAACCTCTTCTGTTCTAAATTACCTTTCATAATTATTTCAGGGACATGAGGGTTTTGAAATAATTTCTTTCCTTTTGGACTTCCTAGTCTTTCTAATTGTCTTTTTACAAAAGAAGGACATAAAATATATGGAGTTCCATTCTTATCAATTCTATCATTTATTTTTATATAATTACCAAATAATTTCCAAACTGAATTTTTGACTCTATTAATTAGCTCTAAATCTTTATTCTTATACATAAAATGTGATTGATTTATATGACCATCAGCTAAACTAGCACATAATATTATAGCCATATCATTAGAATTTAAATCTATATCTAACATAGTATTATTCCATCCAATTTTTAAGATTTTATGATTTATTCTATTATAGTTAATATTCAAATAGTCAAGTAAAGATTTTAAACCTTTAATGTTTAAACTAATATTATTTTTATAATTAGAAAGTGTTGCAACACTCAATCCTGTTAACTTTGCTAAGTTTACAAAACTACCTGCTTTGGTTTTTGCTCTTATAACTAAATTTTTTATATAATTAGGATCTATTCTTAAACCAACACCATCTGGTTCATCATACCATCTATAGAACTTTTCTGCCATCTAATAATTTAAGAATTTTTCTTTATAAACATGGCGCGTAAGTTTGTCGTGTCCAGTGGCCAAATAGTGTTTTATGAGCTTATTAACAATGTATAATTAAATAAAGAAAATCACAAGTTTTTCAATCTATTTTCAATTGCATCTATCTCTCTTCTTAGTTTTGAGACATCATCATTACCTTCGATTCTCATCTTTGGCTTTTCTTGTCTCTCGACTTTTATCTCTTGTACATGTTGTAATTGTTTTGGTTTATGCATTTCAGGTATTTTGGGTAATTCTTTTTCTTCTAATCTTCTCATTCTTTTTTCTATATCTTCATACAATCTATGTAACATTCCTAATACTCTTGTTTTTTCATCTCTTATTAATTTTAGTTCAGAATAATCTTTTAGTGCTTTTGTTGCATCTATTGCTGCTCTTAATACCAGTTTTCTTAGATATATCGGCCTATCTAACCTTGTATGTACTACATGTTGTTTTTTTACAGAAGTATTTGCTTCTTTCTTGTGAGAATGTTTTGCAGGCATTTATACCTCAAATAATTCTTGGTCTATTGATAATAGTCTCTCTTTCATGTTCTGGACATCCTGTTTCCATTCCTCGATTTTCTGTTCCTCTTTTGTTTTCAGTTCATCAAGTCCTTTCAATAGATCCTCTGCATTTGCTAATTTTGCTTTTAATACCTCTATGCTTCTTAGAACATCTTTATATTTGTCTATTTGTACAAATAATGGTTTCTCATCATCCATACTTCTTACATTAGGAGAATTACGTTGAGCTTGTGCAACTTGTTTTCTCTCTCTCTGTGGTACCTCAAAATCATCTTCCTTGTCTACTTCATTTTTGATATCACTTATTGTTGGCTCGTAGCTTGGAAATTCTAGAACATCTTCATGCATTGATTGATCGTGCATATCCGGAAACTCTGGTAATTCAGGTAAATCCCCTCCGTTTGATTGTGATTGATCTTTCTTTTTCGTGAATAATCCCATTGTTATTCCCCCTTTTTTAATATTCTTTAAATCACCTCTTTTAGATAAAAACTTTTCTTATTATTTATATGTAGTAAATATAATATAAGAGATGTAACCTCAGCAAAGTAGTTACAATTAGAAAGATTTATATAGCTGAGAATTAAAAGTATACTATATAGTCACGTTTAAAAGGAACAATTTATAAAGCCATTTGCCCAAATTAACCAGTAAAACGCCAAAAAAATGAAAATACCTGTAAAAAACATAGAAGAAACTTTCGAGGAAATCGCCGGTCCTGAAGGTATACAAGTGTACAGGCTTCTGAAGAATAAAGAGAATGTTAACGAATTCAGTATAGCTGAGAAGCTTAAGATTACAATTAACCAGTTACGGAATATCATTTACAAGTTCGAAAAATATAACCTTTTAACATCAACAAGGAAAAAAGACAGGAAAAAAGGCTGGTATATCTATTTTTTCACCCTAAATCCAAAACAGATTGATGATACAGTTGTCCAGTTAGTCAAAGATAAGATGAGTATCATAGAAAAGCAATTAGACAGAGAAAAGGCTCACCAGTTCTATTTATGCCCTAATAGGTGTGTAAGACAGACTATTGAGAATGCTATGGAAAACCAGTTCATGTGTCATGAATGCGGTTCTTTATTAGATGCTGAGAATAATGAGAAAACAATTAATAAGATGCAAAAGAGGATTGAAGAATTAAGTTTAAAATTAAAGGAATTAAGCAAATAAACATTAGCTTTAAATTATTTTCTAACACACTATTTTTATGTTTGGAAGAAAAGTAACTCTTTATGATAAGATAAGGAAAGCAGAAAAGATAGAAAATGATTTAACAGGATTAGGTTTTGATACCACTGAATCAAGATTTATGAATGATTTGATAGAGGTTGATGGCATTGATGGAATTTATAGATCACAATTAGAATCTTCTGAATATAGTAATAATGAATATCTAACTCAAGCTCTTGAAGGAGAAAAGTCTCTTGAAGGAACAGCAAAAGAATTAGTAAATCAAAAATATAAAGGTTTTAGAAGATTATTACCGCATAGAAAAAATAGACAATATAATGAACAGGTTGATAGATTAGGAGAGTTAATTTATACAGAAGGTCTTAGAACTAGAGGTGTTTTTGTTCCTGATAATTTTACTACATTAACATTTTATACTGCCACAATTAGTTTCTTACTCTGCAATACACTTCTAAAAGCAACATTCAGAGATTTTGACTCATTGCCTAAGGATACACAAGAAGCACTCACTCTATATGTTCCCGCAATATCGACTGCTTTTTTAACTTTTTTCGCAGGTATATCATTGTTTAGATCATCACTAGCACATGACTCGTCTTGTACATCACCTATAGAACAAGCAAAATATATTGATCAGAAGATTTTTAATATGCAAGATCAAGAGCTAATTCAGAATAATGCCCCAAATAATGGATAAAGAACCTTACTTCCATCTAATGGTGGTATTGGTATCATATTGAATAAGAACATCCATTTATTGATCTCTTTAGTCATCACTAATATCGTCATTGTCCTCTCACTGTATTTATTCTTAGAATAATCTAGTATTAGCATTGGTATTATCCATAATAATAAATTAATGAATGGTCCTGCGAATGCTGTTAATGAAAATAAATATGGGTTGCTTGTTCCTGAAATACTTACATAACCAGGAGCTATTAACATCAATGGTAAATTCAATAATTTCATTGCTATTCCTATTATCATTCCTGTAGTCCATATCTCAAATACTGCTTTTAATCCAAATGCTAATGCAACAAACTTATGTCCTAATTCATGGAATATCACTCCTGGTGCTGCTGCTAATACTGCTATCTTGAATTCTTCAAAGTTAAATCTTTTTATAGAAGTTAAAGGATCTTTGTTTGGTATTTTTATTAATCCACTGAATAGATATCCAACTACTAAAGTTGTTATTAACAGATATATTATCTCTAGTGGTGTTATTATCACTTTTATTCTTCAAAGCTTAACAACAAGAATACTAAACCAACTACGAATACTACTATTGGTATTCCTGCTTTTAGCATCACTAAAAAGTCTGTCCAAAACTTTGGCCATACAAATAATGCATACAATGATGCAACTATAAGTAATAAGCCTACAACGAGTTTTACTAATCCGCTTGCTTTCATGTGTTTTTACTCTTAAGTGCTTATTTATAAGCTTTTTTACATTTTAATATAACTATGAAATAATTTGAGATTTTGTAGAAACCTTTAAAAAGCACGGGTTTTTGCTCTTATTTTATGGGATTATACAAATACTTATCAAAAGCTATCAGAAGCCATTCAGATGAAATGTTACAAGTCCAGAGAGAGAGAATGATTGAATGGAGAAGAGAGACTGCTGTTTTAAAGATTGAGTATCCTACTAATTTAATCTCAGCTAGAAGGCTTGGTTACAAAGCTAAGACTGGTTTTATTTTAATTAGAGTTAGAGTTCCTAGAGGTGGTAAAGCACGTCCTAGTATTAGACACGGTAGAAGATCTGCTCATTCAGGTCAAAGACTAGTTTTCGCTAAAGGTTACCAGAGAGTTGCTGAAGAGAGAGCTAACAAGCAATATCCTAATCTTGAAGTTTTAAATTCTTACAAAGTTGGTATGGATGGTATTCATTATTGGTTTGAAGTTATAATGTTAGATCCTTACAATCCTAATGTTGCTAATGATTCACAAGTTGGATGGATTTCTTCTGGCAAGCATAAGGGTAGAGTTTATCGTGGATTGACTTCAGCCGGTAAACGTAATAGAGGATTAGGAAATAAAGGACAAGGTGCTGAAAAACTAAGGCCTAGTTTAAGAGCTCATGATAAGACTGGTAAGTAAGTTTATTAATTAGTTTTTTCTTAAATTATTTTAATGGATAGCATTAAAGATGGTGTATTTGAGCTAGAAAAAATTCTTAAAGCCTTAAATAATTCTATACAAAGATTGAATGATAAATTTCCTCTAGATGAAATTAAACAACTTAATAAAATAGTTCAAGATAAGATAAGTATCTCATTAGGTTGCATAAATGATTTAAAAGTTACAATAAAAGATGATAACAAAACTAAAGTTATTCTAAGAAAAGTAGAGAATAAGGAAATCAAAGGATTATCAGTTGTAATAAGAAACTTATTAAAGTTTTTAGATGATGAGATGATTATTACATATAAGAGTATAATGTTAAAAAACTCAATTTCTCTAGAGGATGAAAATGTTAATTTAAGAAATATTAGACTAAAGGATTCAACAAATGATTTAAAGAGTTTTAATCAATTAATAAAAGAAATAATATTTTTAAAAGAAAAGTTACTTAATAAATTAATAAAGATTGAACAATTCTCTTTGAGGATATATAATAAATATTCTAAAGAGATTATTAAAGAAAATGCAAAAATGATAGGAAATATAGTTGTAGATAATAAAAAAATATTTCTAGAAGTTATTGGAGAATTCAAAGCTTCAGATAATTATAATGGAATACCATTAAATAAATATATTAAAGAAAAATCCAATTATGACATTGAATATGGATTTGTAAGTATAATATATAAAACAATAATTAAGGCACTTCAAGATCATCCTAAGATAATAAGAAAAGATTGTAATATTTATGTAAGAATTCTTAATAATATATTTGATGGAGAAAGTGGAAAATATGACGGAAGTAGATCAAATTCTTCAATGATTTTTATAAGTTTAAGATTACAACAAGATTTAGTTGAAGCTTATATAGAAAATGAAGAATATCTAAAAAATAATTCAGATACATACATGACTATTGTTCATGAATTAACTCACAGTTATGATGAAAATAATGGAATTTCTGATAAGGAAAAAATATTAGTGTATGATCTAATTAAAGAAAACATTTTCCCTGAAACTTTAGAGATTATAAGAATATTCTCAAGAATAAGAGCTGAAGGATTAGCAATTTTAGCAGAAAAAGGTACAGGATTATTAGATACAAAAAATACAAGCATTACTTTGAGACTTAATGATCTAAATCAGAGAGAAAGTAAAAAAATGTTAAAAGGATATACAGAAATGTTATGTGAAAAGGGTGTTAGTTATGAAAAATTTAAAGGTTTAATAATAGATTTAAGTAATAGGGGACTTTTACATTCATTTGGTATATACATCACACTGATTATATTAATATATTACCTTAAAGATTATATAGAACTATTTTTATTAAACGGAAAAAGTTATGCTCCTTTATATGAAATAAACACTAAAGAAGGAAATTTATCTGATAAATTAGTTATAATAAAAAAAGTTGGTATAAAAGAACTTGATAGTTTAATAAATAAAGAAGAATTTGAAGTCTTTATAAGAATTAAAAAAATAGATTATAATAAATTTAGAGAGTTTATATATAAATTATCTTTAATGAATGCTTTTCAATTTTATTGGGTTTTTATTAAAGCATCTTTCGATCTGGGAATAGAAAATGATGTATTAAAACCTGGAGTCTTCAGTAATATAGATGATAAAAGACACAAACAATTTAATAAGTTAATTATGGTTAGTGGAAGGCTTTATTTTAAATAGTTCTTCATTTAATAGTATTTATGATTAAAACTTTAGTTACTTCTTATTCTAATCCAGATCTTGATGGTTCTGCTTGTTCTTTTGCTTATGCTGAATTTCTTAAAAAATCTTCTAATATAAATGTTATTGCTGGTATTTTTGGCAAGATTCATCGTGAAGCTTTATTTGTTTTTAACAAGTTTAGTATTCCTAAGATGCAGGATGCTGATAAGTTAAGGAATTTAGAGAATTATAATTTTGTTCTTGTTGATGCTTCTGATCTTAAGGGTATTTCAAGGAGAGTTATTCCTAATAAGGTTATTGAGGTTATTGATCATAGGAAAATTAATGATTCTTATATGTTCCAGAATTCTAAAGTTCAGATTGAGTTAGTTGGTTCTGCTGCTACTCTTATTGCTGAAAAGTTTTATAATGAAAAAATTGATATTTCTAAAGAGTCTTCTGTTTTATTATATTCTGCTATTATTTCTAATACTATTAATTTTAAGGCTAATGTAACAACTGATCGTGATAGGAATATGGCTTCTTTTTTAAAGTCTAAATTAGATCTTCCTAAAGACTATGCTCATGATATGTTTTATTTTAAGTCTAGGTTTAGTACTTCATTAAAAGAGACTATTATTCATGATTTTGCTTATTTTAGTTTTTCTGATAAGAGTATTGGTATTGCTCAGCTTGAAATAGTAGATGTTGATAAATTTATTAAGGAAAACTTATCTGAATTAAATAGTATACTCAAGAATTTGAAAGACGATAGGAAGTTTGATTTTATTTTTTTGAGTTGTATTGATATTGAGTCTGGTTTTAATGTTTTTTTAGTTATTGATGATAATTCTAAAAGTTTAGTTGAGGATTCTTTATCTGTTAAGTTTGATAATAATCTTTGTAAAAGACCTGGTATTATAATGAGAAAAGAGATAACTCCTAAATTAAAAGATTTTTTGGGTGTTTTTTAAAAAAAGAAAAAAACTTTCTTAAATCATTTTTGACATCTACTTCTATAGGAAAATAGGATCTTACAGTAAGAAGTTTGTTATTAACTATGTAATGTTGTATAAGTTTATAACTATTAAATTTAAATTTTGGTAAGAGGAATATATAATTCCTATCTAACAAATAAGGAGCTGCTACAGCATAATCATTTTTCCTTGATAAAATATCTAAAGATTTGATAATATTTTTATAAATTCTAATGAAAGGTCTAGTTGTATAATTTTTTGTTTTGAATATAGAGCATACTATAAACATTTTAGATTTTAGTTTTTCCATTTTTTTATAGTGAGATGGTAAAGTGATATTATGGCCGAATTCAAAGAAAAAGTTATAATTTAAATGGTGTCTGACATGATAAGGCAACCCCGTAGTTCCCAAACCATTATCCTTATAATAAATAACTTTTGAAAATCTAAATGGTAGATCTCTTATAGTATTTTTTGCAGCTTTTAATTGTGATTTTTTATTTCCTATTATGATAATATTATCAATTCCAGCTTTATGGATATTATTTAAACAGTAATATAGAATTGTTTTACCATTAATTTTTATAAAAGGTTTAGAATATTGAAATTTAAAACTTCCTTCTTTCAACCTGTTTCCATTTCCTCCAATAGCAACTAAGGCTTGTTTAACTTTCATATTTTAAAGTTCATTTCTTATGTTTTTGTTCATCTAAGTATTCATCTGCTTCCATTGCTGCCATGCATCCTGCTCCTGCTGCTGTTACTGCTTGCATATATCTATGGTCGCTTATATCTCCTGCTGCGAATACTCCTTCTACTGATGTTTTTACATTATTTTTTACTACTATATATCCATTATCTAATTCTATTTGTCCTTTTAAGAAATCTGTATTTGGTCTGTGTCCTATTGCTACAAATGCTCCATCCATTTTCAGTTCTTCTATTTTTCCTGTTTTTACATTCTTTAATTTTAAACTCTCTAATTTTTTTGTTCCCACAAATTCTTCTACTACTGTGTTCCATATGAATTTCATATTTTTTGTATTTTTTGCTCTTTCCTGTAAGACTTTTTGTGCTCTTAATTCATCTCTTCTATGTATTAATGTTACTGTTTTACACATCTTAGCTAAGTGTAATGCCTCTCTTAATGCTGTATCTCCTGCTCCTATTACTGCTACATCTTTATTCTTGAAGAACATTGCATCACATGTTGCGCATGCACTTACCCCTTTTCCTATTAGTTTCTTCTCACTCTCTATTCCTAACCATTTAGCTGAAGCTCCTGTTGCTATTATTACTGATTTTGCTTCATATGTTTTTTTATCTGTCATTAGTTTGAATGGTTTTTTCTTGAAATCAACACTTGTTACATCCTCTGTTATGAATTCTACACCAAATGATTTTGCATGATCTATCATCTTTTCCATTAATTCTGGTCCTTGTATGTTTTTATAAGAAGGAAAATCTTCTACATCTGTTGTAATCATTAATTGTCCACCAGGTTTAGATCCAGCCAACATACATACTGATAGATTTGCTCTTGCTGCATATATTGCTGCAGTTAATCCAGCAGGTCCTGATCCTATTATTATCACATCATGTGAATCTTTCATAAGAATTTCACTTTTTAATAGCTATTTAAATTTTTTTATAATGCATCTAATATTGGTACTTGTCTTTTATATTTCTTTACAGCATAAGAATTTAATCTCTCTCTTCCTAAATTGACAAAATCAAATGGATTGACAGCTAAATCATCAACTTCTTTTTCTGTTGGATATATTGCTCCTGCTCCGTTATATATTATTCCTGTAGGAAATTTTCCATCTCCAACCATTTTACAAAGTACATATAATGAGAACTCTTTATCTGGTGCAGCCCCACTTAGTACCATGAAATCTTCTGGCAATTGGGGATATTGTCTTCTTATTCTATCTTCTATTGTTGTATCTTTTTTTGGTTGTTGTAATACTACTTTACTTGCTTTTTCATAGATTATTTTTCTTCTTTCTGTGACTAAACCTAATAATCTTATTCTCTCCTCTATTCCTTGTAATAATTCTTGGTATGCTAAAAAATCTTCTGCCTGTTCATATTCTATTAATATTGCAGGTAATTGTGTCTGAATTTCTTTTATAGTTTCTAATTTTGATTGTAAGTACTGTTCTGTTTTTACTGGTGTCATATAATTTCTTTTTAATTCTTTCATGTAATGTTCTGCTTCTTGAACATTCATTACTTCTTTTTTAATAATAAGTCTTTTTTGTATGTCAGATAATAGTTCTGCTGCTCTTTCTATATCACTTTCATGGAATAATCTATCTGTAGATGTTACTGCTCTTATTCTTGGCAATCCATCAACTTCATCAGCAATTATTAATCTTGTAGTTGAATCTATTGGTATAGAATCATCCATTAAGTAAATTGGTGCATCTCTATCTCCTGTATGCATTCTTGCTCTTTGTATTGCTGTAGCCAGGTTATCTGTTGGACTTAATTCTATTACTTTTTCTGGATTTCTTATCACTCTTGGAGTTATGTTTATCATTTTAGAAGTATATTATGGTATGAAAATTCCTTATTTAAGATAGCACTATATAGTTTATATAAAAAGGGAAATTATTATTAAGATTAACACTGTTAATTATTCTATGTTATCTAAGGTTAATGTTTATTGTGATGGTGCTTCTAGGGGTAATCCTGGTAGGGCTTCTATTGGTGTTGTTGTTTATGATGAAAATATGAATATTCTTGAAAGTTATAAGGAATTTATTGGTAAAAATACTAATAATTTTGCTGAATATAGTTCATTAATTAAAGCTCTAAGTTTAGCTTCTAAATATACTTCTATTGAAGTTAATGTTTTTATGGATTCTGAATTAGTAATTAAACAATTATTAGGAAAGTATAAAGTTAAACAACCTCATTTAAAGATCTTATTTGATAAAGTTAAGATTAATGAAAGATTATTTTCTAAAGTTAATTACAAGAATGTTCCTAGAGAGAATATTTATCAACAAGAAGCAGATAGATTAGCTAATGAAGCTTTAGATTAGTTGTCTATTTATTTGTTGTGTATTCTATAAGTATTTCGTCTTTGTCTTTCCACATATAGTTTTCATATTCCGTATTTTCTTTTCCATTTACTGTCATTTTTATTGTTCCTTTGTCAGTGCAGTAATCTAATATGCATTCTTTATTGAATTTTTTATCCCATACTTTGAAGAAGTATTCTACTCTTAGTGTTTCTGTTGTCGGATTATTGTTTTCTAGATGTATTGTCCCGTCTGTTTCATGTGTATGTACTGGGTAATGTATTGATGGTGTTATTCCTATGTTTTCCGGTATATTAATATTTTCTCCATCTATTTTTATTGTTAGGTGTGGATGCCAGTGTATTGGATTTTCAGGGATATCTATTTCTATATTGTTATCATCATCTTGTTGTTTTGTTATTGTTACAACGCTTACTAATAATATTATTGCCAGTATCATTATTGTATATAATATAAATTTTGAATTTTTTGATTTGGTTTTTTTATTGCTTTCTAGATTATGTTTTGATTTATTATGCATTTCTTGTGCCTCTTTTGTCTCAAATTTTTTGTTGCATTCTTCACATTTGTTTGATTCCATATTTTTTACCTCAAAGATTCTAAGATTCACTCAACAATAAGGTTTCCATATCCCATTCCCATTGAGCATGAGAACTTGTATATTCCTGGCTTTTTTACTATGAATTCTAATACATCATTACTTGATTCTAAGTATTTTGATATTCCCAGACTTCTTATTGTAAAGAATCTGTAGCATCCTGTAACGCTCTCATCTAATGTCAGTCTTACTTTTTGGTTTGCTTTTATTCTTATCTCGTTTGGATAATAATTATAATTCCTGAAGCTTATTACAATATTTTGTACATCCTGTGTTTCATTTATAATTTCATTATTTGCTACTGGTTTCTCTTTTTCAACATTAAATAAAAAATATCCTCCTATTATTATGATTAAGATTATCCCTATTATTATGCTTGTATTTTTCATTGGAATATTCCACCTCTTGGTCCATAAATGATCATCCATGTTGTAATTGTTATTAGGACAAATGTTAAGATTATTGTGAATAGATGATCCTCTTTTCTCTCTCTTTCAGTTTCTTTTGTCTCGTTATATACCATATAATTTAGTTTTATCATTATTACTGAACTTATTACAAAGACTAATACTCCTGCAAGTTTTAGATGGTCATTTAGTAGCATTATTGATGTCATTGCTCCCATTAATCCACCCATGAATCCTGCCATTATTCCTTCCATTGACCCCATTACTCCACAGGATTTTCCAGCCCATACCCCTAAGGCGATTCCTATGATCACTCCTACGAATCCTCCGTAGAACATTCCATTTGTTGCTGCTATATAGAATCCTGTCAAGAATGATGCTATCATACCAAATGTCATTCCTATCATCATCCCGCTCATGCATGGGAACTCTTTGTATGATCTTACCTGTCTTATTGCTGGTGTTATTATTGCATAGCTTAATGCACTGAAGAATAGATAATATCCATATTTGGGTATTATATTATCAATTGTTTTTAATTTTAGATAATAAGCTAATATCAAGAAGATGAATGAAGTCAGTAATGAATAGAATATTGTAGTTAATAATTCTCCCTCTACTCTATTACCATTTAATTCTTTAATAAAATTTTTGAATCCCATTCTAGATCCTTACACCTCTCAATAGATTTGCATTTACTACTACTGTTATGCTTGATAATGCCATTGCTGCTTCTGCTACTATTGGATGTAATAATCCTGATAGTGCTAATGGTATTGCTATCACATTATATGCAAATGCCCAGAATAGGTTTTGTTTTATTTTCTTGAATGTTTCTTTCGACAAGTTTATTGCCTGTACTACTCCTATTAATGATCCTTTTGCTAATACAATATCTCCTGCCTCTATTGCTATGTCAGTTCCTGTTCCCATTGCTATTCCTACATTGCTCTGTTTTAGTGCTGGTGCATCATTTATTCCATCACCTACAAATGCTACCATTCCATATTGTTGTAGTTTCTCTATCTCTCTTGCTTTATCTTCTGGGAGTACATTTGCTATTACCTTGTCTATTCCTGCTTGTTTTGCTATTGCTTTAGCTGTATTCTCATTATCTCCTGTTATCATTATTGTTTTATATCCTCTTCTCTGTAATGCACTTATTGCTATTTGTGAATCCTCTTTTATTGCATCAGCTACTGCTATTATTCCAATGATTTTTTTATTCTCTGAGATTATCATTGTTGTCTTTCCTTCGTTTTCATATCTTGTTATTTTTTCTTCATATTCTTTTATTGAGATTTTATTTTCATTGATTAATGTCCTGTTCCCTATAAGATAAGATTTAGTACCTATAGTTCCCTCTAATCCTCTCCCTCTTAGTATCTTGAATTTTTTTACTGTCTTATAATTTTTTAGTCCTGCTTTTGTTACTATTGCTCTTGCTATTGGATGCTCGCTTAGATTTTCTAATGATGCTGCTATCTCTAATAATGCTGTCTCTTTTAGTTTTGTATAGATATCAACTACCTCTGGTTTTCCTTTTGTTATTGTTCCTGTCTTGTCAAACACTACAAACTTTATCTCTTTCATTGTCTGTATTGCTTCACCTTTTCTGATTAATATCCCTCTTTTTGCTCCCATTCCTGATCCTACTGTTAATGATATTGGTACAGCCAGTCCTAATGAGCATGGGCACGCAATTACTAATACAGCAACCCCTATTCCTATTGCTTTGCTTAAGTCATTTGTAAATATGAACCACCCTATTACTGATAATAATGCTAAAATTAAAATTATTGGCACGAATATACTTGTTACCTTGTCTGCTAATCTCTGTATTGGTACTTTTGTTCCCTGTGCCTCTTCTACTAATTTTATTATATGCGCTAAGAATGTATCTTTTCCTATCTTTGTTGCTTTTATATATAATATTCCATCCTGGTTTATTGTTGCCCCTATTACACTACTTTTTATTGTCTTTTCTGTTGGCATTGATTCGCCTGTTACCATTGATTCATCTACTGCGCTTGCCCCTTTGATTACTATTCCATCTGTTGGTATTTTCTCTCCAGGTTTTACTATTATTATATCTCCTATCTTTACCTCTTCTATTGAGATCTCTATTTCCTCTTTTCCTCTTAATATTCTTGCTTTTTTTGCTCCTAATTCTAATAATTTTTTTATCTCTTTTGTTGCTCTCCCTTTTGCTCTTGCTTCTATATATTTTCCTGTTATGAATATTGCCATTATTGCTGCAGCAACTCCAGAATAATCATCTAATATACTGAATAGTGCGAATATTCCCGTGATATATGCTATTACGGTACCTAATGCTATTAATGAATCCATATTGAAATAGAATGTATATAATCCTCTTATTCCACTCTTTAGCGTATCATATCCAAAGATGAATACTGCTGGGAATCCTAGTATTAAAAAAATTAATATTGTTATTCTCTCATTTATTATCTCTATCTGTAAAATTCTTGTTATAAGCATTAAGATCATCAATGGTGCTGCAAAGATCCATATCCCTATCAGTTTCTTTTTCCAGAAGTTTATCTCTTCATCTTCCTGCTGGACATGTTCTTCGTGATCCATTTTATTCGTTCTCCATTTTTGTTATTGTATATCCTGCTTTTTTTACTGCATTCTTTATATCTTCTTCTTTTACATTATCTTCGATTTCTGCATATCCTTTTTTCATTATTACATTGACTCTTACATTTTTTACACCATTTACTTTTGTTAAACTTTTTTCAATATTTGCAGCGCATGATGCACAGTGCATTCCCTGTATATACATTACTATTTTTTTCATTTTTTATTCTCCTTTCCATGTAATATATGCACGCAATATTGTGACATGTGTTTATCTATTAATTCCATTAATGGATTTATTGTCTCTTTATTTAATTTATAATATCTGTATTTCCCTTCTATTTCTGATTTTACAAAACCACATTTTTTTAATCTTGATAGGTCATGCGATACTGCTGTCTGATCTGTTCCCAGTTCTTTTATTATCTCTGTAACATTTTTTCTTCCATGCCTTAACATGTTTATTATTCTTAATCTTGATTCAGACACTAATGTTCCGAAGAAGATTTTATAGCTTCCATATATATCTTTCTCGCTGAGGCAATGCTCATGTGATTTTCCTAACATGTTTTTAGTTATCATATGATAAAGCGATACATATAAATATTTAAAGCTTTTGATATATATTAAAATAATAAGAGGTGAAAATATATGAAACAGAATTTAAGTACATTGGATAGGGTTTTAAGATTTATATTAGCATTTTGGTGGCTAGGACCTTTACAACCACAATTTGAGACAGCATGGATAAATATTGTTATAGCAGTTATAGCATGGATTGCTTTAGTTGAAAGTTTTATAGGATGGTGCTGGATACACACTTTATTAAACATGAATGATAAAAAGAAATAATTATTTTTTTCTTTTATATAATAAGATAGTCCTGAATCCATATCTAGTTTTTTCAATACCATAATCAAATGAAGAATAGTTATTCATATAATTCAGTCCTTTTCCTCTATTCGCATTATGATCTTTTGGTTTCATTCCTGGACCAAAACCTTTTCCCGGATCATCAATATATATTAGTGCAGCTTGTCCAAATATCATCCATGTAGAATAAACAGAACCATTTCTTCCATAATTTGAGCCATGCATTATTGAGTTTCCTAAAGCTTCAGCATAACTCACTATTGTTATAGTTCTGAAATCAAATGAATAAGATTCTATGTACTTATTTACAAAGTCTGTGAAATCTCTTGTATGTAATGCAGCAATACATTCACTATATCTTTTATCTTTATTAATCCTAAAATTATCTATCTTATCAATGATATTTGGTGAATGTATTCCTCTTAATGCTCTGACAAATGTAGTATCTTTACTATAAATGAATATTTTCCTTTCTAGTTCTTTTCCTAATATTTCAGCTGTTTTCGAATTTAATTGTGGATTGAACATTTTTAATTATATAAGAATATTATGAATTTAAAAGCTTAACCTAAGATTTACTAGATAATAGTTGAAGAATTCGTTAATTATTTTATGATATTTGTGCAATTTTTTTCTTAATTAGTAATGTTTTTTTGTATCTTCTGTATGTGAAAAGAATGAGACATTGCAGTTTGTCATTTTTTCATAAAATTCTAGTTCATGTTTTCTCTTTTTTGACTCAAATAGTATCATTCCAAGTCCCTCCCAGAAGAAGAACCATCCCCCTGGCTCTAGTAATATTATTAAGAAATTTAATAGCAGATTATGTTCTTCATAATAAGAGAGTATGAATGTTGCTATGATCATTAATATTATTCCTGTTATTGTAAATACTCCACCTTTCTGCATTAGCTTTATTTTATCATCATGGAGTAATTTGTAATGTTTATGGCAATGATTTAATAATCTGTTTTTTATAATCTCTTCATAATTTTTATTTCTCTCTTTTAATGGCAGGCAGAATTTTATTTTCTTTAATTCCATTCTATTTTTTTCTAAACTTGCTCTTCTTGCTTCTAATAAAAAATCATCTGATAATGCTCTTACAGAATAATTTCTATGGTCAAAATCTGAGAATAGATCATTATATCCATTAAGCCAAAGGTTTATCTCTGTTGCACTATCTTCCTCTTTCATTAAAGGTATTATTTAGTCATATACTTATAAAGATTACTAGTTATTAGTTAAAGACATAAGTAACGCATAAATTG
>JBBSWW010000037.1:0-2583 GCA_038046085.1 Nanobdellota archaeon
AGAAGGAACAACAGAAAAATATTTAGACTCTTATCTTAAAAAAAGAGGAATAAAACTTGACAATTAAATATGAACTATGAAAGGAAACATGAACCTATACTACGATAATGAAGCAGATTACCTAGAAATAAACATCGGAGAATACAAAAAAGGATATTTCAAAGATGTGGCAGAGGGAATATCAGAGATTATAGATGAAAAAACAGGAAAAGTTACAGGAATAGCAATAATGAGTTTCAAGAAAAGAACAGATAAAAATTTAAGAATAAATTTACCAATAAAATTAGAGATTATTTCTTAATAAAAACTCTTGACAGCCAATAAAAGATCTTTAGGTTTCTCAACTTTAATATCCTGTTTATGATCCGGAATTTTATTAATATCATAACCCCAACCATATTCAACTAAGAGAATATTTTTAATACCTGCACCAATAGCACTTTCATAATCATTAATCCTGTCACCAATCATAATAACTTCCTTAACATCAAGCTTTTCTTCATTCAACAATTTAATCAATACATCAGTTTTTTTCATAGGCCCAACATCCCCACCAATTATTTTAGTAAAACAGTCAATAACATTTAATTTTTTAATTTTATTAATAACCTCAGTATAAAGATTAGATGTGACAATAAATAGTTTATAATTTTTAGACAGATCAATAATCACATTATCAATACCATAAAAAAATTCAGGACTATATTTATTTATCTCTTCTTTATAGATCAAATCAGCTTTACTAATCTCATTATCATTACACCCTAAAGACCTTAACATCTTTCTTGAATTCTCGCCGTATAAAGTTTTAAATTCATTAAAATCAGAAGGACATTTTTTATTTAATTTATTACAGATAACCTGATAAATTTTATGAATAATAGGAAAAGAATCAACAATAACACCATCATAATCAAAAATTATTGCTTTAATCATAAAGATATAATAGATAATAAATTATATAATATTACTGGTTTGGAGTTCCAGAAAACCTAGAAGCGTCACCACCAACTTGTCCGCCAACAGATTTAGGCAAGGTAGTGAAACTAGAACCATACATGTTAAAATGCTGTTGAGGGAATTCAACAAAACTTTCTCTATAAGAAGAGTAACTGAAACCTACACGACGTTCAACAGGAATAGGAGCACCACCGCCACCACCCCAATAAGGACCACCTTGAACTTTATCATTGTATAAAGGACTTCCAAAGAATTCAAGAACAGAAACAGTAGGATTCTGACCAATCTCAGCAACAAAACCACCAGCTTCAACGATACTACGAGGATGCTGACCTGGTTTAATAATACCTTTTCTTTCAAGATCAGCCCATTTCTTTTCAAGTTCTTCCATAATCTCCTTCATAGGAACATTACCCATACCAGGAGGAAGATGAGAATCGAAAAAACCAAAATTATCAGTAATATGAACATGACGAACTAGATCAGCAATTTTTTTAGTTTCTTCAATAACTTCTCTTTTAAGATCTTCTCCTTCCCAACCAGCTTTTCTCAAATTATTAATATGACCAGTATCCCAAGTAGCTGATACAAGACAATCAGCAGCATTCTTAGCTTCATCTTTATTAACACCCTCTTTAATTAATTTTTGAGTAAGTTTCTCTCTACTCTCTACAACAGCTTTCTTTAAATCATCAGCACGGGACATAGGAGCATTAACAAAGAAATTCTCAAGAGTAATAAAAGGAGTCTCTTTCTCTTTACCCTCTTTCTTTAATTTCATATAAAGCTTAGCAAGAGAATTAGAAACAGTCTCAGAAGTCTTCTCAATAGCAAAATCCTTAACAGGAACGAATAATTCGGGTTCAAGTTCTGGCATTCTCTCAATTTCATTAACAACAAAATTACTCTGCTTAGATTGTTCATCAATCAATTGTTTAAAAGTATCCTGAGCCTGAAAAACCAAATCTACATTATCAGGGTTTTTTTGCATTTCTTTACCAATAGCATGACTTTTAGCTACAATTTCATTAATCTTACCCTGAATTTTATTATATTCATTATTCAAATTTTCAATTTTGGGCTCGTATTTTTTCTTTACTTCAGGATCAGCAAACTTTTTAATTTTATTAAAAGCTTCATGATAACCTGAATGTAGACTTGTATTAATATGCTCAATATGGTCCTGCATCCTGTTAATATCATGATTATTAAGACTAAAAGTAGTCTGATATTCAGGATCATTAATAAGACCAGATTTAATTATAGCTTCATTCTGTTTAAGTTTTATATTCAATTTTTCTTTAATATCCTCAACCTGTTTTTGGAAATCACGAAGTTTAAGTTTTTCTTGATCCCATTGAGTAGAATTTTGCATCCTAATTCTATATTCAGGATCATAAAACAAAGTCCTGCCACCAACATGATCCTTCTTTTCATAATCAACATGACTAACTTGACCAGTATCACGATTCACAACAGCAAGAACACGAATATCAGAATCTTCCCAAATAGGTTTATTATAATCAGGCATACCATCTTTACCTTTCTCAAACATCTGATTACCATTATCATCCATTTTAACTTTCTTCAAACCTTTCTCATATTCCTGAGAGAAAGTATGAC
>JBBSWW010000037.1:2683-27899 GCA_038046085.1 Nanobdellota archaeon
TCATCCATTTTAACTTTCTTCAAACCTTTCTCATATTCCTGAGAGAAAGTATGACCAGCATGGAAAACAACAGGGATCTGATCAACAACACCTTTCTCATTAGTTCCCTTACTTAAAGCATGAGTTCTTTCAAGAATAGAAAACACTTGAGATTCAGTAGATTTTCTTTTCTCATCAGACCAAGCACCACCCTCACCCTGAGTAGGAAAACCAGCTAAATCCAATAATGGAGCGTGAACAGAGACATTAGAATCTGTAAGTTTAGCTAACCTTCTTATTTCATCAAAATGTTCCTTAGGAATAAAATCAAATTTCTCAGCCTGAATAGTACCAATCTCAACATTTCTAACTCCTTGATTAAGACTCTTACCAAATTCTTCCAATTGTTTAGCAACCATAGGAGATGTAGGAGAACCAAGATTAGAGAAACGAGTCTTCAAACGAGATGGAGAATCCATAGCATTAGAATAAGATTTGTAGAAAGCCATCTTTACCTCAAATATAATTAGTCAATAGAATTTAAATAGGTTACTAAACATTAGCCATGCCATGAGTCTTCTTATAAACATTATAAACAAGATAAGCTTTATCTTCAGCATCACTCTTACACTTTTGAGATAATTCAGTATAAAGGAAATCTAATTTCTTATTATGATCAGAAGAGAAATCAAAAAACTTAGGAGCTGCAAACATATTAGAAAAAGAGGCAACAATGCCGGCAAAAGGATTTTCTATATTAGAACCAGAAGATTTCTTAACAACTTTTTCTTCTTTCTTTGGAGATAAATCAAGAGATGAATATTTAGCAATCTCATCACTTATCTCATCAAGAGAACCGCCAACATAATCCCCAATAAGCTTAAGATCCTCATCAAAATCAGCAGATTCAACAGCAGAAAGTTCTATATCATCAAGACCATAAGCTTTGAAAGAAATATCAGTCCTACCACCATGAACATAATGCCTTCCACCCTGACCAGACATCACAGAGGGAACTGATCTAAAGTGCATTGTAATCTCTACAACAGAAAAATATTTTCTCTCTAACACAACTTCCTTAAAAGATTCATGAATAGAGCCAGGCTTGATCTCACGTTTACCGTGAAGTTTAATCTCGAATTCCATATTAGAGAAAGCATTGACAATATTAGCTTTATCAAATTCTTTCATCTTCAATTTATTAGCAGCTTTCAAGTAAGGCTTAGCCCAATTAGCATATAATTTTAGAGTACCTTCCTGAGATTTCAAGTATTTACGTTCAACATTATAACGAGTACGAATTTCCTGTTCAGAAACCCTATGCCATTCAACAAATTCAGATAACTTCCTCTTAAGCAGAGTCTTGACTCTCTCATTCAGATCTAAATCCTTAATCTTATCAACATTATTAACATGAAAAAAAGCATCTCTAATTGTTACAAAGTTAAGATCCTGAGCTAAAAGATTAATACTGCCACGACCTTTACGAGCATCAACCTGATCCATCCATACACCCTTAAGAGAACGCATAGCAGCATCCTTCTCCTCAGCTGAAACATTAGGATCTTTAAGATCACTATAAGGTTTTAACCTAATCTCAAACTCCTTAAGATCATAAAGCAGGTTAAGAAGACTCTTGATAATATTATTTATCAAACCAAGATATTCCATAGCTTTCTGCTGCATCAATGTAGTACGCTGACCTATCTCACCGAAATAACCAGAACTGACAGAGGCTTCCATATCTTCAGAGACTTTACGAACATCCATACCAAGACCAGAAGGACCAGAATCTCTCATAAAATCAAGAACCCAGAAATAAATAGGCTCAATACCCTCAGATAATGAATCATAAGCAATATTATATTTAGGTTTTTTATCCTTCTCCATAATAAGCTTAGCAAGCATGTTAGCGATATTACGTTTCTTATCATCATAATCCTTATCAGTATAAATAGACTTCAAAAACCCTTTTTTCTTATCAAAATCATCAATTTCCTTCAATCTCTTCTCAATATCAGGAACAGATAGCACCACTTTTTCTTCCATATGAAAAGATATTTATACACGTTGATATATAAATATTTTGAATGGGAATATTTGGCTTTTTTAAAAAGAAAGAGGAAGATACAGGAGAGTTCGAGCAAAGCGAACCAGAAATAGGACAAAATGAGGAAATACAGGATGACCAGGGAGCTTTTGCAAAACAACCAGAATTCAGGCCAGCATACAATAATACACAACTAAACTTCCCACAACAAGAATATAATCAAAGAAATAACAATACTGATAATATGCAGATAGTATTAACAAAACTAGAATTGATAAACCAAAGATTAGAAGTAATGGACAGAAGACTGCAAGAGATAGAGAGAATAGCAAAAGACAGCAAATGAAAAAAAAATATTTCTATATAATACCAATATTAATAATATTAGATATAATAACAAAACTTTACTTTAAAAATAAAAATATAAACTTTCTAAAATATCTAAATTTCAATTATACAGAGAATACTGGAGCAATATTTGGGATATTAAAAAACAATAATCTATTCTTCATAATATTAACAATAATAATCGTAATACTGTTAGTTTATTTAATAAAAAAAGAAAAAAAATACCAACTAGAATTAAGTATCATCTTATCTGGAGCAATAGGAAACCTAATAGACAGAATAATATATGGATATGTAATAGACTTCATAGATACAAAGATATGGCCTATTTTTAATTTAGCAGATATGTATATAACAATAGGAATTGCTTTAATATTACTGAAAATAATAACAGAAGAAAAGAGTAAGAAAGATTTAAATAATAAAGAAAAACCAAAAAAACATGGCAGACAATAAAATAAACCTACCAGGATCTGGCGGTGGACTAGTAAGATACTTTGATGATTACAAAAGCAAACTAGAAATAAAACCAATGACAGTAATAATCGCAATAGCAATAGTAATAGCTGTAGAGATATATTTATATAAATTTGTAGGATTTTAATTCTTAAAAAAACCTTTATCCCATAAAAGTTCAAGATAATCCTTACGAATAGTTTCACTAATACCTAATTCTTTAAGCAAAGACATAATCTTAACTTTAGAAATTTCAAAATCAGACTCATCAGCCATAATTTCAACTTCAATCTTAGACATAAGAATAATTTAAATTAAAAGAGTATAAAAAGATTATTGTGAAAAAATAGATTATTTTAATTAATTATAGATTAGAAAATAATAAAAACTACCTCAATCTAAAGAAGACCATGTTTGAATCATTAAAAAAATTACTTAGGAGAAAAAAGGTTGAATTTCTTTATGGTCAATATTATCCAATAACAGATAATGAACTTGCAATTATTGGAGATTATTATAAAATTGATATTACACAACATGATAAGATAATAAAAGCTTTTAATGATGATATTAGGAAAACATCTTCTGCAATTGAGAGATATTATGAAATAGAAAAAAGAATATCATTAAACGAATTTATGCAAAGAAAACTTGCTGCAATAATATCTGAACAAGAAGTTAAAAGAAAATCTAAAAATCCAAAAGATGGATGGGATAATGAAAACATAAAAGGTATTATAGAAGCGACATATAACGAAGAAGTAAAGACAGAAGATGAGATAGATAAACTAGAAAGAGAGAAGAGGTTAACAGGAATAGAAATAAAAAAATTAATGATGAGATTAATAGGAATAGGGAAAAAACTAGCTATACTTAAAAAATCAAAGATAGGAATTGCATTAATTATGTTAAAGGATAGAGATATCTATTATCAGGTCAAGAACTTACCCATATTAAAATTAGAAAAAAGTGACTAATCATTTCTTATAGATAACTTCATTCATAGAACTCATCTGATGATAAGCTTTGATATATTCATCAGCAGTCTTAATAGAACGAGTATTCTTAATCCTTTGTTCAACCATATATAATCTCTTAGGAGCTTTCTCAATAATATCCTCATCATTAGAGATATTAATAATAGAAATACCGCCAAGAATTTCATCATCAGAAGAATCAGAAACTTTCTTAGAAGATTTAACAGACTTCATCAACTTATTAATAAACAATTCATAATTATCATCCAAGACAGTATCAACAACCATAGGGGATTCATTAGTAAAAGCAATATTGACCTTCACTTTACGCGATTTAGAATCAAAGTTCAATACAGCAATAGAGTCAATCACCAAATTTTTTACTAGCATGAGAATAAAATAAATAACTCATTTAAATAAATTTCTATGAAATAGTATAATAAAAACAGCTACGAGAAAAAATAAACATCGAAGAGGAAAATGCAAAAACCTAGGTTTGTGCGAAAGCCAAAATGATATATTAAACAATAAATAAAGTTTTAAAGCAATAATAAAGAAAAGAAAATATGGACTTACAAAAATTTGTCATAAACTTTGCAAACTCATACAGGAAAAAAGAATTCATAGTATTCAGTGCAGAATGTGAAGTAACATACTCAGGAAAAACAGAAACAAAATTAAGTCTAGGAGACAGAGTAATATTACTAAAACCAGACGGATCATTACAAGTACACCAGCCAACAGGGAATGTCCCAATAAATTATGTTAAGGAAGGAACAGACCATAATATCAACCTTCTAGACGGAAATAGAGTAATAATAAACTCGCATAATATACCACAGGGAGATTATATGCAGATAATAGTACACACATTACACTTCTTCAACAGCCATAAAACAGAAGATGGACATAAAATACAACTAACAGGAACAGAAAAAGACATGTCAGACATGATATACGAAAACCCAACACTAGTAGAACAAGGACTAAAATCAGTAAAACAAGAAGAACAGACAAATTATGGATTCATAGATGTATTATGCAGAGATGAAAATAATAATTTAGTAGTAATAGAATACAAAAGAGTGAAAGCAGATTTCTCAGCAGTATCACAACTAAGAAGATACATAGATAGAGTAAAAGAGACAAAAGGAATAACAAACATCAGAGGAATACTAGTAGCACCAGCAATAACAACAAACGCAGAAATGATGCTAAATGATTATGGATATAAATTCGTTGCAATAGATCCGCCAAGATATCTAGAAAAATTAAAAAAATCACAAAAAAGCTTGGGAGAATTTTGAAGATAGTCTAGAAATACGAGATGCTACTTCTAATGCTGAACCAGCCTGCACTTCAGGAGTATTATTATATATCAGACAATTAGATTATATAAATTAAAAAATTATTAACTTCCATAAAGTTTTATTGTTTATATTTTTCAACTAATTTTTCCAGGTCATTTAATATTTGTCCTCTTCTTTCAGCATCAGATTCTAAGAATATACCTATTAGTGGAGCAGAATACCCATTATATAATAAAGTCCATTCTTTTCTCATCGGTGCTTCTATTGTTGCTTCAGGCTCAGGTATACTGCACTTATCAACAAAATATTGAATATCTAATTCTAAATAATCACAAACCTGTCTCATTATTGTAGCATCAATCATACGTCCCCTACCAATATTATAAAGATAAGTTCTATTGAGTTTTAGATTTTCTGATAGTCCATATAATGTAATCTCCTTAAGCTTACATGTTTCTCTAATTTTAGCAAAAGCTTCAGCATTCATTCTTAGTCTATCAATTTTAGATGTCATAAAATAATTGATAATGAAAAAGTTTAAAATGCTATCTCAGAAAAAAATTTACATAATACTACGTGATAAAAGAAAATGAATTTTCAAAAATAATTTTAAGAATTAAAAAAATAAAAAATTATTGAAAACCAGTGCATAGGTTTTAGTAGTTATATTTTTTGATCCATCGAGCTATTAGTAACTGCAGACTAAATACCTCGTTACCTTGGTACTTACATCCCAATCCTATCAACCTCGTCTTTTACGAGAGCCCTAAATGGTGTCTCTTTTTGAGGATGGTTTCCAGCTTAGATGCATTCAGCTGTTATCCAATGATGCGTAGCTGCTCAGCCTGCCTTATCAGACAACTGATATACCAGTGGCATCGAATCATCGTTCCTTTCGTACTAAATGATCCTTCCTCTCAGACACCAAACACTTCTAACAGATATTGAACAAACTGTCTCGCGACGTTTTGAACCCAGCTCACGATCCCTTTTAATGGGTGAACACCCCCACCCTTGGCCGCTTCTGCACGGCCAGGTTAGGAAGAGCCGACGTCGATGTAGCAAACCGCGCCGTCGATATGAACTCTTAGGCGCGACAACTCTGTTATCCCCGGAGTAGCTTTTCTGTCATACTTAGCCCCCACAAAGAAGGCGTAAGGGTTCGCTAAACCAAAGTTTCCTTCCTGCGTTCTTTACTCTTCAGAACACAGTCAAGCCAGCTTTTGCTTTTGCACTCTACAGAGGATTTCTAAACCTCTTGAGCTGACCTTTGGGCCCTACTGATACTTTTTCAGCAGGGTGCCGCCCCAGCCAAACTGTCTGCCTAATGTTGTCCTTTATTACTAAAGTTAGTAACGTAGAACAAGAAGGGTAGTGTTTCATTATTGTCTAGATTCAAACTAGCGTCTAAATCATCAAACGACTACTACCTACGCTGCACAACCTATTCCACATCACAGCAATAAGCTACAGTAAAGCTTCACGGGGTCTTTACTTCCCATTAGAAGTCTCTGGTCTTTACACCAGAAGGATGTATTCAGGGGGTTCTAGCTAGGGACAGTGGGCACCTCGTTACGTCATTCATGCGCGTCGTCAATAAAACGACAAGGTATTTCGCTACCTTAAGAGAATTATAGTTATTCCCGCCGTTTACCAGATCTTAGCTCCCTTGAAAAGGAGTTTGAATTACTGGCACTGGGCAGACGTCACCTTCCGTACACATCTTCACAGACTTGCGAAAGGTTGTGTTTTTGTTAAACAGTCGGGCGCCCTTTGTCACTGAGCCCTGTAATTGCATCCATACGAACACAATCGCAGGGATCCCTTAGACCGAAGACACAGGACTAATTTGCCGAGTTCCCTTAGCTAGATTGTCTCCCTCCTACCTTAGGCTTCTCACCTAGGGGCACCAGTGTTGGTTCTTGGTATGGATATTTGGAATCCTTATAATTTGCCTTTTCATGGGCTCCAGGCATCAACTGAACAAGCATACACCTGCTATTCTAAGATTTAATCTTGTTCTCATCATTACGATACTCCCGAGATTTATTCTTATTAACACTTACGATGGTAAATGTCAGTCTAGCCCGAAGCTAAGCTAATTATCTTGTGTCACCACGTGTATCCAAATAGTAATGGAATATTAACCATTTTCCCTTTCCCCAGTATCATTTACGATAAAAGGTTAGGACCAACTAACTCTTAGCTGACTTACATGGCCAAGAAACCCTTGCCCTTTCGGTATCAGAGAGTCACACTCTGTTTCGATCCTACTACTACCAGGATTATTATTTCAGTACAGTCCATCTCCACTTACGTGAAAACTTCTGCCTATACAGAACACCTGCCTACCATTAACTAAAGCTTTAGTCATCTGCAGTATCGGTAACTAATTTAGCCCCGTCCATTTTAAGGGCATATTCCCTAGATAGGTGAGCTGTTACGCTTTCTTTAAAGGATGGCTGCTTCTAAGCCTACCTCCCCACTGTCTTAGGGAATAAACACCTTTCACCCTTTAACACTTAACTAGTATTTAAGGACCTTAACTGCAGTCTTGGGTTGTTCCCCTCTAGCATTACAAGTTTACCCCGTAACGCCGTCTCCTCTGTTCTACGATACTAAAGCATTTTGAGTTGGACGAGAGATCGACCCCTTTCGAGGCCTAAACCTCTAATCCGTACCTCTACCTCCTTAGTCATCTCCCAGAAGACTGGACTGCGGCCCATTTCGGCAGGAACCAGCTATCACCGGGTTCGATTGGCCTTTCACCCCTAACCCCAAGTCAGAAGAACGCTTGCACACAGAACCTCTGCAGACCTCCACAAGGTTTTACCCCTGCTTCATCTTGCCCAGGGTTAGATCACCCGGTTTCGGGTCGTACCCAAGTGATTAAGTGCATTTTCATACACTATCCCTCGTAAACTGCGGATTTTTGGTTTCCCTATGAGTACAACATATAATGTCTTACTCTCACCACTCAGGTACACTTCCTGGCCCGTTATTCGAAACGTACGCTACAACCCCAAAGGGCAGTAGCATTCCGTAACCATTAGGTTTCAGGCGCTTTTAACTCTCTATTATGAGTTCTTTTCAACTTTCCCTCACGGTACTTATTCTCTATCGGACTTAGACTTATATTTAAGATTGGAAGGTTGTGTCTCCCGTATTCAGACTTGATATCCAACAAGCCCTACTCTAGATACTCATACATCCAATTCATTATTCCTACGGGACTATCACCCTCTATGGCGTTTCTTTCCAGAAACTTTAGAATAATTACTTGGACTAAAAATGAGTCCAAACACCACATCTATTCTATATTGCTATAGAACATTCGGTTTGTCTTACACTGTTTTTTCTCGCTGATATTAACAGTATCTCAATTGATTTCTTTTCCTGGGGGTACTAAGACGCTTCAATTCCCCCCGTGGCTTTTCCTTGCGGAATTCTCAAATGAGAAGGAAGTCCCATTCAAGTATCCTTAGATCAAAGGCTGCTTGCACCTCCCTAAGGCATAACGCTGCTTGCCACGCTCTTCCTCAAAGTCTAAGCCAAGTCATCCACCTAATGGCATAGTAGGATCAAAACTACTAAAACCTATGCACTGGTTAACAAATATGATGTGTTAACCAATCAGCCCTAAATTAAAAAATTATAGAGCCTCATGTAATGAAACTTTTTCTCTTTAAACAAAGAATAGAATGTGGACCCGTCGGGATATTCAAGTTAAAAATTTAACTTTTTGAACCCGAGGCCCCCGCCTTGCAAGGGCGATGCTCTACCGCTGAGCTACGGGCCCACTCTTTTTTATGTATGAGCAAAAACTAAGCACGATAAAATAGTGTTTAATAAATATAAAGGAGGTGATCCAACCGCAGGTTCCCCTACGGTTACCTTGTGACGACTTAACCCACCTTACTGAACTTAGATTTGATGCAATCAACAAGACTGCACCTCATCTAAACCCTGCTCGGTTGGTTTGACGGGCAGTGTGTGCAAGGCTCAGGGACAGTATTCACCGGACCGTAATGAAGTCCGATTACTAGGGATTCCGGTTTCATGAGGATGAGTTACAATCCTCAATTCAGACTAAGATGGAGTTTCTTGGGTTGGCTTCTCCTTTCGGAGTTGCATCCTATTGTCTCCACCATTGCAGAGCGCGTGTAGCCCAGGAGATTCGGGGCATACGGACCTAACGTTGCCCACACCTTCCTCCTCCTTACGAAGGCAGTCTCCATATTGTACCCAGTCATCCCGTAGGATCTGATGGTAAAAGTGGATATGGGTCTTGCTCGTTGCACGACTTAACGTGACACCTCACGGCACGAGCTGGCGTCGGCCATGCACCACCTCTCGGCTTGTCAGGTAAAACCTTCAATCTGACCTTCATTCTGCCGTCGCCCCTGGTGAGATTTCCGGCGTGGAATCCAATTGAACCGCACTCTTCACCCCTTGTAGTGAGCCCCCGCCAATTCCTTTAAGTTTCAGTCTTGCGACCGTACTTCCCAGGTGGTAAGCTTAACGTCTTCACTTAGGCACTGCATATTCACTAAGAATATGCAACACATAGCTTACAGTGTTTACTGCTAGGACTACTCGGGTATCTAATCCGTTTTGCTCCCCTAGCCTTCGTTCCTCACCGTCAGACCTGTTCTAGACAGACGCCTCCGCCACTGGTAGTCTTCCAAGGATTATAACATTTTACCGCTCCCCCTAGAATACTTCTGTCTCCTCCCAGTCTCTAGTTTAGAAGTTTCCCTTGCACGCTGTTAAGTTAAGCTCAACAATTTCACAAGAGACTTTCTAAACCGGCTACGAACGCTTTAGACCCAATAATTACGATTGCCACTTGTGGCGCAGGTGTTACCGCGGCGGCTGGCACCCGTCTTACCCACCACTTATTCGCCAAGCTTCTTACACTTGACAAAAGCTTTATCCGAAGACAAAGCACTTGGAATCCCCTTATCACACTTTCGTGCATTGTAAAGTTTCCGCGCCTGCTGCACCCCTTAGGGCTAGGGCCAGTATCTCAGTGCCCTTCTCGGGGCTAGGACTCTCATCCCCCCTACTGATCCTAGGCTTGGTGGGCCGTTACCTCACCAACAACCTAATCAGCCGCCGACTTATCCTTAGGCGTTACCTTTCTGAGAAAGAACATTCCAGTATCAATCTCATATCCGGTGTTAGCCTCAGTTTCCCGAGGTTATTCCAGACCTAAGGGCAAATTATCGACGTGTTACTGAGCCTTATGCCGGTGACTCTTGCGAGCCCCCTGAACTTGCATGGCTAATTCGGATTCCAATAGCAGCAATCTCCCACAGGATCAATGGGAATTTTCTGGTCGCATTGAATTGTATAGGATTCACTACTTTATCGATTTGCTCTTTTCTCATACTTAAATCGGTTTTAAGTATTCACGTCTCTGTTTTAAGAGAAAAATCCGGATATAATTTCACTTATATCCATCATGTATATAAAAAAGAATAACGACCCATATTTAAACTTTTCTTTAATTTCTGAGGAGAAAACAAAAAATTTAGAATTTGTAAAAAAAATAAGAATGAATATTAAAATTAATTAAAAATTAGAAAATTATCTATTTGCCTTTCTTCTTCTCTTCTCTCTCTTGATTCTTTTACGTTGCCACTTCCAACGCATCTGCCTTTTCTTCTTCCATCTACGACTTGAACGTTTCATTTTAACAAACAGCAAATCATTTTATATAAAAAGGTTGTGGTAGTCTGAAGATCTTACAAAAAAGTTTCATAAAGACTTTTTAATAATAAAATATAACATATTTCATGACAACAAATTTTCATAATCTTGAAGTGTGGCAGATTGGTTATGAACTTGTTTTAGATTTTTATAAAATAACAGAAAAATTTCCTGATAGTGAAAAAAATAATATAATCTCGCAGATAAAAAGAGCTGCTGTATCAATACCATTAAACATTGCTGAAGGTTCTACAAGGAGTACAAGCAGAGCTTATTCACAATTCCTGAATTATTCTTATGGGTCAATAAAAGAATTAGAAGTCTTAATTATGTTATCAAGAGATCTAAAATATATTGATGATGAAGAATATAGAATGTTTTTTGAAAAATTAGATAAATTATCAAGGAAGCTTTATAGTTTTATTAATATAATAAATAATGAAAGGATTTACTGACTTAAAATATTTATTCATAATTCTTAATTTAGAAATATTTAGGCACAAACTACGTTTTTGCATTTTCCTTAAACTTATTTTTTATAAGAAAATATAACTAATCTCGTTGGACTATTTCCTTGACCTAATTCTCCTTCCCTTGTTGCTAGTTGAGAATATGGCCCACCATCTAAATTAATCGCATCTTTGTATCCTCTTACTCTTAGTTTATTCGCCCAACCTTCCATTGAAAAATTACTATTAGAAACTGCAAAACAAATATTTTTTCCATTTTTTGTACCTATTGCAGATCTAGGTGCTGTTATTTTACTGTATCTTTTTTCTTCAGCCTCAGGATAAATTTTATTATTTCTCACTAACATTGGATGTGTCCCTATCACTAACCAATAATCTGAAAAACTTCCTTTTAGTTTATCATCCACTCTAACTTCTTGTCCATTTTTATTAATTGTGAAATATCCTCTAGTATGTTCTGGTTTTCTACTTCCAAAATAATGATTGTTTGCCAAGAATACAACTCCTTCAGTTCTATCATCTAATCCGAAATATGGTCCATTAATTGCGGCTTCAACACCTTCATTTCTTTTTAAAAATTCTCTAGGGGGGGTTTTTTCTTCTTTTACAGCTATAGAAACTTGTGGTGAAATTTCAAAACAATACTCACTTATATCTGCAAATTTGTTATATTCACTTTGTTCTTGTATTGGACTCTCAATTCTTTCTCTTATAACTGCCTTTGGAGAACAAGCACTTGCTAAAGATAATAAACTCACTAAACCTAAAGTTCTTAAATTACTTGACATTTTCATAACCATCTAATGTGAAATCTTTCTTAGAAGGTTTTTCTCCACTACTATCTACCTCATCTGCACTTTCTAGATCATTATTTTCACTTGTTTCAATTTCTGAATCATTTGTATTTTCTTCACTTATATTTTCTGATATTTCTGTTTTAGAAAGCTCATTTTCCTTTATTTCATTAACTTCTGTTTTATCTTCTAAAATAGTTTCTGAATCAACTATAATATCTTCACTTGGTTTAAACTCTTCTTCTTTCTTTTCTAGGACTACTTCATCATTTATTATTGTTTCAACTGTTGCTAGACTATCTCCTGAATCTAGGTTCATTATTCTTACACCTTGTGTGTTTCTTCCTATGACTGATATTCCCTCTACTGGTGTTCTTATTATTACTCCATTCTTAGATATAAGCATTAACTCATCACTATCATTTACAACTTTTATTTTTACTACTTTGCCGTTCTTTTCTGTGATCTTAATATTTGTAACTCCTGATCCTCCTCTTGAAATTAATCTGTAATCATTTACTTCAGTTCTTTTTCCATAACCTTTTTCTGTTACTGTTAATAAATATGGAGCGTTTGCTATCTGCATACCTACAACTTCTGAATTCTTAATATTAATCCCTCTTACTCCTATACTGTTTCTTCCTACTTCTCTAACATCTGATTCTTTGAAACGTACAGCTCTTCCGTCTTTTGTTGCTATTATTATTTGCTTAGTACCATCTGTGATATTGACGCCTATTAATTTATCATCATCTCTTAAATTTATTGCAATTATTCCACCTTGTCTTGGATTTCCATATTCTGAGAGTTTTGTTTTTTTAATTATTCCTGATTTAGTTGACATTAATAAGAATTTATTATCTTCAAATTTATCAACTGAGACTAATGCTGCAATTTTTTCATCTTTTTCTAACTTAGCTAGATTAACAATAGCTGTTCCTTTACTGTAACGTCCTGATTCTGGAACTTGATATGCTTTCAACCAATGAACCATTCCTTTATCTGTGAATAATAAAATAAAACTATGAGAACTTGCAATGAATAAATGTTCAACGAAATCTGTATCATCCTTTGTTTCTGTCCCAATAATTCCTTTACCGCCTCTGTTCTGTGATTTGTAAACATCTAAAGGTTGACGTTTGAAATACCCTGAATGAGTTGCTGTAATTACTACTTGTTCTCTCTCTATTAAGTCTTCATTTTCTAAAAGTTCTTCTTCATCTTCTATGATTATAGTTTTTCTTTCATCACCATATTCATTTTTTAATCCTATTAATTCATCTTTTATTATTATCTTAATCCTTTCTTCTGATGATAAAATATTTTTCATATCTTCTATAAAGTTTAATAATTCATTATGTTCATTTAGAATCTTTTGTTGTTCTAATGCTGCTAATCTGCTTAACTTCATATCAAGTATAGCATTTGCCTGAATCTCACTTAAAGTAAAATTAGTTATTAAACTATTTCTTGCTTCTTCTGTATCTTTACTTTTTTTAATTAAAGAAATAATTTTATCTATTGATTCTAGAGCTATTAATAATCCTTGTAATATATGATCTCTCTCTTCGGCTTTCCTTAAATCGAATCTTGTTCTGTTTGTAACAACTTCTTTTCTGTGTTCTATATAATATTCTAAACACTCTTTTAATCCTAATTGTAATGGCTGGCCATCTACTAAAGCAACAATATTAATTCCATAAGTTGTCTGTAGTTGTGAATGTTTGTATAATTGATTTAATACTAATTCTGGAGGGATTCCTTTTTTTAATTCTATAACAAACCTCATTCCATCTCTATCACTCTCATCTCTTAAATCAGAGATTCCTTCTATAACTTTATCTTTTATCTGTTTAGCAATCTCTTCAATCAGTAAAGATTTGTTTAATTGATAAGGAATTTCTGTGATTATTATTTTATCATCTTCAATTTCGTATTTTGATCTTAGAACTACTCTTCCTTTACCTGTCTTGTAAGCTTGTCTTATTCCAGATGTACCTATAATAGTAGATCCTGTTGGGAAATCTGGTCCTTTAACATATTTCATCAGTTCATTAAGATCTGTTTCTGGATTTTCTATTAAAGCAATAATTGCATCAATAATTTCTTTTATATTATGAGGAGGAATATTTGTTGCCATACCAACTGCAATTCCTGAACTTCCGTTGATTAGTAAATTTGGTAATTTTGCTGGCAAAACTGTTGGTTCTTTTGTACTTCCGTCAAAGTTTGGTATAAAATTTACAGTTTCTTTTTCTATATCTCTTAATAATTCAGCTGCAATTTTATTTAATCTTGATTCAGTATACCTGTAAGCTGCCGGAGGATCTCCATCTTGGGAATTATGTACAAAAACTCCTGCTGCTAATGCAAAATTGTGGCTTCCTTCAATAGTTAAATCGTAAACATCTGCAAATTCATTTAGGAATTCAACTCTAAATACTTTATGATTTTTATTTAGTTCAAATAAAATATTGTTTTTATTGTTTTCAAAGTATTTATTTATTCCAATATTCCAGCTTGTGAAACTCTTAGTGCCGAAAATTTCTTTTCTTATGTTTTCAAAATTTTCTTGTGTTAACTCTATCTTATTATTTAATAGATAAGAACAAATTTTCAAAAATTTCTTTTTTCCTGTAAGATTTGTAGTTCTCTTTTTATTGCTTGCAACTATTTTTTCATGGAAAATCTTTTTATATTTTGGATCTGCCCATAGTTTTTTAAATAAAATAGAACTTTTTTCTGCAAGTTTTTGTTTTAATTCTGGATGTTCAGCCCAATGTTTTTTATTTATTTCACTTAAATTTTTAGACATTAAATCATGATATTCTTCATTTTTCCAATTTTCTAAATTAGTCTTAGTCATACGTTGAGAATAAGCGATTTTATTAGTTTGATCTAACCAGAATTTATTCCTGCCTTCAGCTAATTTCTGCCTATAACTTGCATCATTTTTGTGCTTTTCTGAAGTAAAAATATAATGGGTTTGCCAATGTTCTTTCCAGTTCATCCTTTGAATGTTTAATGGATTATTGTTTAATTTATTAAAGTCTAAATGGTGCCTTATCCTACCTGTTGAAAGTGGATAGATTCCTTGTTCAATGTTCCATTCATCTGCAAGAACATGAGAATAATTCCATTTTTCAGTATTTGGTTGGAATATCATTTCATAACCAACAACTTTTGGATCGTCTTCTTTTGTAGAGTATCTGAAATAAGAAGGCATTAAAGAATCTCCTGATCTAAGTTCTTGGGCTTCTCTATAAGTTCCGTCTTTCAACATAAATAAATGATTAAGAGTACATTTTATTTCTTCACCATTGTCTAATATAACTTTCATTATTTCAGCATTTGTTTTTGTTAAACGCGGACTCTTTATTTCTGCAATCTTTATTTTTTTATCTTCATCAACTGTGAAAGTAAAATTTCTCTTTCCTTGCTTAAATTCTTCAATCAGTTCTAAAAAAGAAAGCGATCTTCCATCTGCCAATTTTACTTTAGTATCTGCTGTAAAACAACCGAAATTTCCCTGACCCTGAACTAAAGTATATCTTAGAGTCCAGGATTGTGCTAGTCTTACTAAAGCATCATAAACAGATGTATCACCATGAGGATGGAAGTATTTTAAAACATCTCCAACAACTCCGGCGCATTTTGTGAACTTTTTATCATGAGTTAAACCTTCAGTCCACATTGAGTATAGAATTCTTCTATGAACAGGTTTTAAACCATCTCTAACATCTGGAAGAGCTCTTCCTACTATAACTGACATAGAATAATCTAGATAAGAATCCTTCATTACATTCTCAATCAATGTTTGAATTAATTTTTCAGGCATTTTATACATCCAGATTCTTTACTTGTTTAGCATGAGCCATGATGAATTCTTTTCTTGGTTCAACATTCTCTCCCATCAAAACAGTAAACATTTTTTCTGCTATTATTGCGTCTTCAATTGTAATTTTTTTCATACTTCTTGTTTCAGGATTAATTGTTGTCTCCCAAAGTTGATCAGGATTCATTTCTCCAAGACCTTTGTAACGTTGTATACTTACTCCGCTAGCATCTTCACCCATTTCTTTCAATATTTCTTCTTTTTCTTTATCATTCATTGCATAGATTACTTTCTTTCCTTTTTTTATCTGATATAACGGTGGCATAGCAATATACAAATAACCTTGTTCTATAATTGGCTTCAAATATCTGTAAAATAAAGTCAAGAATAACGTAGATATATGCGATCCATCAACATCTGAATCTGCCATTAAAATAATTTTATGATATCTTAGTTTATTAATGTTGAATTCTTCACCTACACTACAACCTAATGCAGAGATTAACATAGCTAATTTATCACTTGTTAAAACCTTATCTAATCTTGCTTTTTCAACGTTTAATATTTTTCCAAATATAGGTAAAATTGCTTGATTTTCTCTTGCCCTTGCTTGTTTTGCACTATTATGTACAAAAACTCCACTAGCTAGAGCAAAATTATGTGTTCCTGAAACTTCAAGATCATAAACATCAACTTTATTTTTTAAAGGAATGATTTTCTTTATTTTATGGTTATAATTTTTTACTGCTTCAATCATTTGTTGTTCATTACCATTAAAGAACCTATCTAAAAAAGTTGAATATTTCAATAAATTTTTATTTTTAACTTTTATATTTCTTCTTATAATATCATATTCTTTTAAAATCCCATCTTCATCTAACTCTTTCATTAATTTAATTGTATAATGATAATAAATTTTATTATAAGCTTCTTTTCTTTTCTTTCTGAATTCTGGAGTCCATTGTTCTTTTGTTTTTTCTTTTCTCCATTCTAATAACTCTTTATCATTCCATTGTGATTCAGATAATTTAGAAATTAACTTTCTAGCTTCAGGATGCTTTTTGAAAAATATTCTTACTTTTTCAGATTGTTTTTCTTTATTTTTCTCATCAGCCCAATATTCTTTTTGATTTTTATTTAATAATTCATTATTTTTATTTCTATATTCTTCATTTGAATTATAAAAATCTAAAAATTTCTTTGCCATATATTTTTTATATTCATCATTTTTCCATTGTTTTTTAGCATTATTACTAAACAATTCTGATTTTTCTAAACTTTTTAATCTGGCTTTATTTCTAAATGCTATAGTCCTTTTTGTTGCTGTAGCTTTACTTTGTGATTCTGCTGTAAGCATTGTTTTATGAATGTTGTCATTATGATATTTAATATGTGCTTCTTTACTCATTCTTAAAATATTTTCAGGATTATTATTTAGTTTATTAAAGTCAACATGATGTCTTATATTTCCACTATTTTTTGAATAAACTCCTTGTTCTAAATTGTAATCATCACTTAGGATGTGGGTAAAAACCCATTTATTTTTATAGGAATCATAAACCATTTCATAACCTGAAATAGTTACCCTTCCCTCAATTTTTGATAATTTTCTATTTAATGGTGCAATGTTTAATTCAGGATTTAATTTATTTGCTTCAATATATTCTCCGTTACTTAATCTAAATTTGTGATCTGGCGTACAAATAAGTTCTTCATTATTATCTAAAATAACTTTTATAACCTCAGCATCTTTTTTAGTTAATCTTGGATTTTTTATTAAAGCAATTTTAATTGAACTATCGTCATTTAATGTATAACAATAGTTTTTCTTTCCTTCATTATGTTCTTCAACTAATTCTTTAAATGTTAAGTTTCTCCCGTCGACCAAAGCAACTTTTGTTTCTCCAGACCAACAGCCTCCCGCTGAATCTCCCTCGACAATAAATATTTCACATTTAGCTGGATCTCTTTCCTGACAGTCAGCTAATTTTCCTGGAAGACCTGCTCCTGATAAAGCTCCTTTTCTTCTTGTCAATTCACGAGCTTTTCTTGCTGCTTCTCTTGCCTGAAAAGCATTAACACATTTTTCAATAATTATTTTTGCAACACCAGGATTTTCTTCAAAATAACCAGATAAATAATCGAAAGTCATACTATCAACCATTCCTTTTATTTCTGAATTTCCTAATTTTGTTTTTGTCTGTCCTTCAAATTGCGGATTCTGAACTTTCAAAGAGATTATTGCTGTTAATCCTTCTTTGATATCTTCACCAGTCAAACTAACATCAGATAATTTTTTCTTTTTAATATAATTATTAACAACTCTGGTTAGTGCAGTAGAAAAACCAGTAACATGAGTTCCACCTTCATGTGTATTAATATTATTTACAAAACTAAAAACACTCTCACTATAACCATCGTTCCATTGTAATGCTGCTTCAACAATAGTATCTTCATTTTTTTTATTCATGTAAATTACATCTTTGTTTAAAATTTCTTTTCCTTCATTCAAGTATATTACAAATTCTTTAATTCCTTCCTTATATAAGAAAACTTTTTCTAAATTTGGAGATTCTCTTTCATCTATAATTGTAATTTCTAATCCTGGATTAAGGAAAGCTAATTCTCTAACTCTAGATGATAATAAATTAAAATCATAAACTGTTTCTGTGAAAATTGTATTATCTGGAGTGAAAGTAACAGAAGTTCCTGTATGTTCAATAGGACATTCTGCAATAACTTTTAGTGGATATAATGGTTTTCCATATTCATATTCCTGAATGAAAATTTTACCTTTCTGTTTTACTTCAACAATTAATTTTTTACTTAAAGCATTAACAACTGAGACTCCTACTCCGTGCAAACCACCAGAAACTTTGTATGAGTTCTTATCAAACTTACCACCAGCATGTAAAATTGTCAAAGCAACTTCAACACCTGAAATATTCTCATCTGGATGGATATCAGTAGGGATACCTCTGCCATTATCTATAACAGTAATTGAATTATCTGGATGAATTATTAATCTTATTTTAGAACAGTGATTAGCTAAATGTTCGTCTATACTATTATCTAATATTTCTTTAACTAAGTGATGAAGACCTCTAATATCTGTACTTCCTATGTACATGCTTGGTCTTTGACGAACTGCTTCTAAACCCTTTAAAACTTTGATATTTTCAGCTGAATAATTACTGTTTTCCTGAGTTGTGTTTTGATTTTCCATAGAACCTTGTAAAATGCGTTTTTAAGCCTTATAACCTCATTATATTCATATTAATAAGATATTTTTTGAGTATATATAGCTTTCTACCTGTAAAACGTGTTTAAACATGTTTATGAGCCGTATAAAGGCATTTTATTTAAAAAAATTAACACTTTTTCATTTACTAGATGGTAGTCATATTTATTAAGTTTATTAGATAACATTTTTATGATGAAAATTAGAAATTCAATGATAGGAATAATAGCCTCACTCTGTTTTGCAATTAACCAAATAAATGCCCAACCATATATTCCACAAATAAATAATTTAAAGTCATATATTGAAAGAAATGACGGAAATACAGGCACTCCAAATGACGGAGCTGTTTCTTTAGAGGAACATATGTTTACTTATATAACAATGATAACAGGTGGATGTAATGAGAAGAAAGGAATTTATGGATCTGAACTTTATAGATTAGGAATATGTAAAGTTGTAAACAGAGAAGAACCCAATCAGGAATATTCTAATGCAGGTGAGATATTACAGATATTTATAGAAAGAGAGGGGGAAGAATATAATAGATATTATGATGTAAACAGAGATGGAATAATTACATTAAAAGATGATTTAAATAAAGACAACAGAATAGATAATAGAGATAGATTATTGTCTCCAGGAAGAGTTGCACAAAAATGAATCTCGTTAGTTTAGTAAACAAATTTATTACAATATGTCATGGTTTAAAGCCAGAGATAACTGAAGAGGAAGGATTTCTTTATAGAACAAGATATGACAATCTCCCAAGAGTACATACCACTACAAGAGTTATAATATCTACTGATGTAAAAAAATATAGACACCTAAGAGATGGTAGTTATGTTGCTGTAAGATGTAGAATATTAAAAAGAGATGAATATGGGATAGAGTATGAGGTTAAATCAATAATAGAAATATGAAAACAATAATACTTGACACAAATTTCTTGATATATTGTGCAAAATATAAGATAGATTTCTTTAATGAACTAGATAGGATATGCTTGTTCCCATACCATATAAAAATATTGGACACAACAATAAAAGAGTTAGAAAAAGTAAAACCAAAAGAATTAGGATTGATAAAAAAATTAATAACAGGAATTGAGATACTGAAAGCCCAAGAGTCTTATGTTGATACAGAACTAATAAGATTAAGCAGAGATGGGGCTATAATAGGGACAGAAGATAACTTATTAAAAAAACAATTAAAAGATAGAATAATCACAGTAAGACAGATGAAATACCTTGAACTTAAGTAGTTATTTATAAGTAGTAACAAATAATAAGATTTATAAATTTAAACCTATTAAATATTATATGAATAATAACAATAAATTAGAGGAAATAGAATTTTTAGGATTAAGAATGTTAAAGCCAGATTATTCCCTAAGACTAGACAGATTAGAAGAAAACAAAGAACCATATAACAAAGCAATTATTCATCATTCAGGATCAAAAGACCATACATTTGAAGAATTAGTATCTTTACATCTCGATAGAGAGAGGATGGGAGCTGTAGGGTATCATTTTGTGATAGACCAAGAAGGAAACATATATTATACAAGAGATTTAAAATTTAAAGGCGCTCATGCCTACCCTAATACAGGAAAAGTAGGAATAGGGTTTTTATCAAGTTTTGATCTTAAAGAACCAAATAAGTATGAAAGAGAGGCTTTAGAATATTAAAAGAAGCTATAACAAAAGCAACTGGAATAGATGAATTTATAGGACACAATCAGGATCAGGTATTAGAACTAAAAAGAAGGCACAGAGTAGAAACAGAAATTACTGATAGAATATGGAGTCCTAAATCATTAAAAGATTTTGAAAAAGCAAAATGTGAGTTATTAGTTCTTCCCGGAACTTCAGGTTATAGAACAGAAGTTGAAAGACTAAAAACTTGTCCTGGAATAGAAACTTATAGGCAAGGTATGATATGAAAAACATTGAAAAATTCTTTAATGAAAAATTGATGCAACTTAGAGATAAAATGAAAACAGATTTAGGAACTGAATTAAAAGTTGCATTTTATGATCTAAAAACTGGACAAGCTTATGATATTTCTGGAAATGAAATTGGATGGGCTGCATCAATGATAAAAGTCCCCGTATTAGTAGCAACTTTTAGAGAGATAGATAGAGGAATGAGTTTAAATGAAAAGTTAGACATAGATCACAGATTCACATTAGATCCAACATCAGAAGTTAGTGCTAGACCTCAAGGAAGTACTATAACAATTGATGAATTATTAAACTATATGATATTAGCATCATGCAATGAATCAACCAATATGTTAGGAGATAGAATTGGGATAGAAAGAATAAATGCGACTATGGATGAACTCGGTTGTCCAAAAACAAAGATTAGTCATCTCTTACATGTTGGCGCATCTTTAGTATATGAAGGAATAGATGGAACATCGTCTAATACAACCACAGCAATAGAAATGACAAAATTAATGGCTAAAATATATAATAATCAAACAGCATCTGAAACATCATCAGAGCAGATGAGAGCTATACTAGAGAATAGACCAGAAATAGAATACAGAAGACCAAATGTTAATGGATTTTTAAAAACTTTCTTACCTAGAGGCACTATTGTTGGGTGTAAAGCAGGATTGTTAGAGGAAGATGTAATGGAAACTGGAGTTATAAATAGTGATTATGCGCTTACAATAATGATAAATAAAATACCATCAGGATTAATAACAAAAAGTATTCCATTAATAGGCAGGATCTCAATGAGGATATTTGAAGAATATTATAAAAAATGACAAAAAAAGTAATAATTGGGATAGAGAATGAATTTGAATTAAGGCATAGAACTATAGGAGTAAAAATAGACGGTAAACTAGTAGTAGATAGAATAATTGATAATATCAAAATACCATATTTTAGAAGATCATCAGGCAATTTTAGATTGGCAACAGGCGGATCTTTTTATATTGATGGAAATGAACCAGAAATAACAACAGCACCATATTTATTAGAAAAGGGAGCAGTAACAGCAGTAGCAACAAACCTTGTAGAAAATAGAAATGTCTTAGTAGATGCAATAAATGTAATGAGTGAGGTAAAAATTTATCAACTAGATGGATATTCAGCACATTATAATTTCACAACCCCGCAATCATTAGAATCTGAACATTACAGAAGAGATTTATCAAGAGTTTTAGCATTAACTGTTAATCCAGCACTACAATTATTAGTAGAAAATAGGCATAGTAGTGGAGTAATGTTTAGGTATAGAGCGGATGGTAGAATAGAAATCTGTGCAGATTATATTTCCAATATAGATGATATAGTAACAGCAGTAGGATTCCAAGCAGGGATGTTAACAAGAATAGATGATTGGGTGAAAGATGGAGCGACAATAGAAGATGTACAAACAATATTAGGATACAAACTATTAGGAACCCCAGAAAAATCAGCAAGTAGACCTGGGTATACCCTTAAAACACCAGATGTAATAAAAAAAGGAAGAAAAGCAGTCTTAGAGGTTGAGAATAAAGGAAAAGTGCAAAATATGACTGCACAAGAGTTATTGTAGCATTATCATGAAATATTTGGAACATCACTAGATGAAATATTAACAAATGAAGAAAGAGAGTTAGTAAGACAATCTATAGATGGCAGTAGAACTATGCCTATAGACCATAAAGGATATCCATCTGCATATCATAATGTTCAAACTATAAAAGTAGATCCAAAAAAAGCGGAGGCACCCCTAATGATGGCATTGGGAAGAGCAACTAGGGAAAGAACAATAGATGATGTTCAGTTAATAACAACAGGTATGACATGGCAAGAGGTTAATTTAAGCGCTGATGGAAAAGTATTAAGAGTACCAATAGATGACCTAACAGCATTTGACAAGGCAATAGAAAGTCATCCAGAGATATTCAAGAGATTAATAGAAGGGAAATTAACACCTGATGACGTAGAAAAACTAAAAGCAGTAGGGATATTAAATCCTGAAGAATTTGGAAGAAATATCGGAAATGTACCCGCATCACTGACACAGGTTTATTCATATCAAGGAGAAGTAGAATTCCCAACAGAATGGAATAGAAGACAAGAAAGAGCTAGAATAGAATATACTCAATCTTTACCACATAATATATTGGGAATTTTTAATGAAGCATCAAGCCTGAGAGACTATAGAATAAATAATTTTGAACACATTATAGATAAATATAAAAGCATTAAAAATAAAAATTTTGAATTAAATATAATAAATAAAGGATTAAAAGATTATAATTTTAATAACTTTAATTATATAATAGAAGAAAAAAATATTTTTAATATAAAAAAATCTTCAAAAATTGAAAGACAAGTAGAAATTTATAATAGTTTAATTGAGATACTATATGATTCAAATAGTCCAACTGAAGATTTAGCACAGGAAAATTTTATCCTAAGAAAGTTTAAAGAAAAAAAAGACCGATAGAATACCCATTCGAAGAGTCACCAAAACATTTAAAAAGCATACATTATAACCATTTAAAAATGTTCTACGAAATAAAAGCAAAAAGCCATGTAAGAATACCGCCAACACTACTTAAAGAAAATACACAGACTGCAGTTCTATTAAGATTAAATGAACAGTTCGAGGGTTTCATAAGTTCTGATGTAGGATTTGTTGTGTGTGTAACTGAAGTATTAAACATCGGCGATGGAATAATAATACCTGGTGATGGGGCTCCATTCTATGAGACTGAATTCAAGATGCTGACATATTTACCAGAATTACAGGAATTAGTATTAGGAAAAATTACAGATATAACAAACTTTGGAGCATTCATAAATATGGGTCCAATAGACGGAATGATACATGTAAGCCAGACAATGGATGATTTCATATCATTTAGTAAAGAAAAAACATTAACAGGAAAAGAATCAAAGAAAGTATTAAAAGTAAATGATAAATGCAGAGCAAGAGTAATAGCAGTAAGTTTCAAAGACCTAACAAATCCTAAAATTGGATTGACAATGAGACAGCCAGGATTAGGAAATGTAAAATGGGCTGATGAAGAAGAGAAAAAAGCAGCTAAAAAATCAAAGGATAAGGGAGATAGATAAATATGGTAAAGAAGAAAGCTTGCAAGAAATGTAAAATATTTGTCAAAGGAAGTGAGTGTCCAATATGCAAGGGAACAGATTTTACAACAAGCTGGAAAGGAAGAATAGTAGTAATGGATGCTGAAAAATCAGAGATTGCAAATAAGTTAAATATAAAAATGAAAGGAGAATATGTAATTAAAGTACGATGAACATCAAAATATTAGAAGAAATAGAGAGCAAGCTTTTAGGAATAAAGAGACTAGTGCTTGAAGTAGATCATGCTAGCAATGCAACACCTAAAAGAGAAGACATAAAGAATCAAATAGCAAAGAAGTACTCAGTAGAGGCAAACTTAGTTGCTGTAAGAAATATATTCACAAATTTTGGAATGAATACATCAAAAGTATTAGTAAATATCTATAATAGTGAGAAAGATCTAAAATTCTTAGAGCCACCAAAAGGAAAGAAGGTAGAGCCTAAGAAGGCAGCATAAAAATGGCAGCAGCAGCAAAAGTAAAAAACAAGAAACCATCAGAGAGATGGACAAAATATAAATTAAATGGTAATAAATTAGAGAGAGCAAAAACATGTCCTAAATGCGGTCCAGCAATGTTCTTAGGAATACATAAGGATAGAATATATTGTGGAAACTGCAAATATACTGAGTTTACAAAGAAATAAGTTCTAAGGGTTGATTTATTGAATTCCCTCTATTATTAATAGTAATTAACTCTTGTAGAATCTGGGAGAATTTTCCTTCTTTTATTGCATTTTCAAGATTGCATAAAATCATCTTATTAGGTTTAAAATGAGTATAAAACCCAAGGAAAAGAGTCCGAAGAATCTTCTCCCTGGGAAAAAGAGGTGATACTAATGTGTAGGTTTACTAGTATATAAATGTTTCGCATGTGTTTACTTTTAAATAGTAACATAAATGACTACTTTAGCATATATAACCATATAGATACTA
>JBBSWW010000038.1:0-22489 GCA_038046085.1 Nanobdellota archaeon
TTATATGACAGAACATATATATATAAATTATGCGTTATTTTTGTCTTATACTATTTCAAAGAAAGGTTTAAATATAAGCAAAATCTTTTCATGATTTATAGGGAAAAAAGAGTTGTGATAATATTAAAAAAAAGGGTGTATAACTTCAAGGGGGTTGTTATACTTGTTGCCAGCAAATAAAAAGAACGACGATACACAGATGTTTGAGGTTTTTTTCAGAAGAAAGCCTGCTATGATTTTAGTAGCTTTAAGAAAAAGCCAGAAGAATAGATATGGTTCAGTATTAGCAAAAGAAGTTGACTGCACATATTCACATGCTGTGAAAATATTACAAGAGATGGAAAAAGCAAAACTTGTGACATTTGAAAAGCACGGAAGAATAAAGACAATAGCTTTAACTGATAATGGAAACAAAATCGCTGAACATATAGAAAATATTTCAGAATTATTGTAAGATTTTTGGAAAATTTTCCTAAATCTTTTTTAATTTTAATTTCTTTATTTTATTAATGACATACTACAAATTAATACATCTGCCAAGAATTACAAAAGAAGTAAAGTTAACAGATGAAGAGGAAAAAGAGGTTGAGAAAGAATGCTTATTGTATAATATAAGGCTGATAAAAGAATGTTTAAAGATTTCTGAGAGCATAATACAAGAAGAGAGATTGCATAATAGGAATAAATTACGAATAGCATTAGCACTATATGAAAAACAAAGTTCACATGCTGTATATTGGAAAGATAAATACTGCAGGGTTAAACTTGATAAGCAGATTTAAATATTTTCCAAACATCATTAATAAATGCAAATAAAAAACTTCACTCCAAGAACTTACCAATTAAACATACTGAATACTTGCAAAGCAAACAATACACTAGTATGTATTCCAACAGGATTGGGAAAAACAAAAATAGCAATAATGTTGGCTGCTGAGGTATTAGATAAAAGACCGGAAGCAAAAGTAATAGTACTGACACCAACAAGACCATTAGCAGACCAAATAACAAAAGAATTCCAGGAATGTCTAGAAATAGATAAAGAAAAAATAATATTATTAACTGGAGAGACACATGCAAGCAAGAGAGATGTAAAATATGAAGATTCACAGATCATAATAGCAACACCGCAGACAATACAGAAAGATATAGAGCATAATAGAATAGATCTAGATAAAATTGGATTATTAGTAATAGATGAAGCACATCGTTCTAGACAAAAATTTGCAAATACAATTGTTAGTAAGAATTTATTAGAGAAAGGAACATCAAGAATCTTAGCATTAACAGCATCTCCAGGAAATACAAAAGCAAAGATAGATGAGATATGCGAAAATTTAGGGATAACAGCTGTTGAAATAAGATCTGAAAGCGATGAAGATGTAAAAGAGCATGTACAGAAGAAAGATGCAGAATATGTAGAGATAGAATTCCCTGAACAACTTAAAAGAATACACACTATGATAAAAGAATATTATAAAGAGAGATTAGAAAATGTAAGAAGTTTTGGAATATATAAGCCATTAAATGTTGTTAATAAAACTGATTTAATATTACTACAGAGAAGATTACAAGGAGAGATACAAAAAAATAATCAATCTGCTTTTTATGGAATGTCATTAGTTGCACAATTATTAAAATTAAGTTATATGTTAGAAACGTTAGAGACACAGGGAGTAAAATCATTAATGGATTTTTTGAAAAAATTAGATACTGAAACTAGTAAAGCATCAAAGACAATATTAGCAAATCCAAAAATAATACTTGTAAGACAGGAATTAGAAAAATTAAAAGAACTTGACATAGAACATCCCAAATTCAATAAATTACTCGAAATTATCAAAAATAATCTAGAAACAAATAAAAACTTCAGAATCATAATATTTGCTACGTACAGAAATACAGTTGATAATATCTACAATCTATTAAATAATTCAGGAATAAGCGCAATAAAATTAGTAGGACAGAATGAGGGATTAACACAGAAAGAACAGATAGAATCAATAAAACAATTCAATGATGGAATATATAATTGCTTAATAACAACATCAATAGGAGAAGAGGGATTAAGCATCAAAGAAGCTGATATAGCAATATTTTATGATAATACGCCATCATCAATAAGAAAAATACAGAGAGCAGGAAGAGTGGGAAGAATGAAGGAAGGAAAAGTAATATTCTTAGTAACAAAAGGGACAATAGATGCAGCATATTACTGGAAAAGCAAGAAAGATGAGAGCAAAATGAAAAATATATTATATAAAATGAAAGACAAAGGAACTTCAATAAAACAAAACTCATTAAGTGATTTCAAGTAAAAGGAAAAAATATGGCTAAAGTAATAATTGATACAAGAGAGAACAAAGAACTAGTCAAAGAACTGTTGAAAGAGGAAGTAGAAGTTGAAGTAAAACAATTAGATATAGCTGATTTCATAATACAGACAAAAACATTAGATGGAAGAGAACAGAGCGTAGGAATAGAGAGAAAGACAATGCAGGACCTATTGAATTCAATAATAGATAAAAGATTACTAAACCAGGCAATATTATTAAAACAAAATTTTGATGTGCCATTAATAATTATAGAAGGAGATGATAACATTTACCAATTAAGAGATTTTCATCCAAATTCAATAAGAGGGATAATATCAACAATAGCAGTAGATTTTCAGATACCAATAATACATACACAAAGCTATAGAGATACAGTAAAATATATTGCATTGATAGCTAAAAGATTAGAAAAACCAAGATCACCACTAAGTCTGTTACCAAAAAGAACTCCTTTAACAATAAAAGAAAAACAGATATGCATAATTGAGGGATTCCCAGGAATAGGACCAACAATAGCAAGATCATTATTGAAAGAATTCAAGACAATAAAAGGAATAGTGAATGCGACAGAAGAACAATTACAGGAAGTAGAAAAAATAGGGAAAATAAAAGCAAAAGAACTAAAGAAATTATTTGATGAACTCTATGAATAATCAGGCTGCTTTCTTTAAGAGATTATCAAGAGAATCATAGTAATTTCTATTTTCTAATTTATCATAAAATCTATCTATCAATTCTGGAATATCATCTGATTCTATCTTCTAAAATCTGTTATGAAATCTATGGCTTTCTAATACTCCAATAAAAATCTCATAGAATCTATCTGTAGCCTCAATGATATCTGAACTATAATCTGAGCCATATCTGTTAATTCCTGCATTAATAATCTCATCTAACAATAACTTTCCTTCTGTTTTTTCAAGAGCCAATTCAAACCTGTATAAACCATCATGACGATTAAAAACTTTGGCAGAAATATCAATAGCGAATTCAATAAAACTTTTCTCACCCATTAAAAATAAAATACTCAAGTTTTAAGTTAATAAACATTATTATTTTAAAGAATATGTTTCCAAAAGCTCATATCTAGGTCCGTCCTTAGATAAAATGCTTCTGTATAATCTAAAATTATCAACTTTTGATTTAAGTTTTTCAATATTTATGTTAATAGAACCTAAAAATTCTTTTTTATCCTTAATGGATTTAATCCTTCCAATAGTAACATGAGATTTGAACTTAAGTTCCTGCTTACCATAACCTAACAATGATTCATCAACTAACCTTTGAAGTTCTTTAATCTTATCTTCTGGCTCCAAACCAATCCATAATATCTTAGGATCATATTCGTTAGGAAAAATACCAATAGAATTAGTATTTATAACAAATTTTTTCATCTTAATATCTTTCAGAATTTTTTTAATCTCAATCAATTGAGGTTCTTTAATCTCTCCAAGAAACTTTAAAGTAAGGTGAAGGTTTCTCTTAGCAATAAAATTAATCTTGAGATTTGTAGATTTCAATTTTCTTTGCAATTCGTAGATATAATCTTTTATTACATCATCTAAATCAACTGCAATGAATATTCTCATAAAACTTTAAAGTATGGTTATTATAAAAAGGCTTTGGAAAACATTACAAAAAACATTTAAACTTAACTTAATTCTATAATTTATGTTTACAAAAGAACAACTAATAGGATTAGCACTTAATGGATATTTTAAAAAAAGTCAAAATAAAATGTTAAGGGAGGATTCAGACAAATTAGATGATGCTGAAGTTGAAGTTTACATTAGAAGAAGAGATCAAATTGAGGATACATTAACTGAAAAATATCGTTTTGATGTCAGAGTATTAGACTATGATTCTAAATCTAAAATATTCATTGCAAGAGGAAGAGATTTTTTTGGAGATTCTGGATTAGTCGGTACAATCTATGGAAATGATATAACCTTTACTAAAATCTATGCTGGAGAAATAACACTTCCTGAAGATGTTACCAGGATTCCACAAATTCATTATGAAGGGAAAATAATTCAAGATGAAAGAAAATTAATATTTAGTGGGGCTTATCAACCTCAAGATAGATCATTCCAGAGAACTGGACACCTTACTGGAATATGGAGACTAGAAACTAAATTAGAATAAAACTATCCATAGATTTCAGCGTATTCTTCTTCATCGTCTTTACCCAAAATCTTTTCAACAGCTTTAGAGAAATCATCATGAGTAATTGAATTCCTGTTCTCACGTATAGCAAAGTAACCTGCTTCAGTGCAAATTGCTCTTACTTCAGCACCATTGAAGCCTTCAATCTTTGAAACTATCTCATCATAATTAATCTCATTAAGTTTCATCTTCTTACTATGGATCTTCAGTATCTGCATCCTAGCTTTCTCATCTGGTAAAGGGATCTCAATTAACCTGTCAAACCTTCCAGGACGTAATAAAGCAGGATCTAGAATATCAAATCTGTTAGTAGCACCAATTATCTTAACATTATCTAAATTTTTGAATCCATCAATCTCAGTCAGTAACTGCATAAATGTTCTTTGTACTTCACGTTCACCTGAAACACCAGCATCCATACGTTCAGCTGCAAGAGCATCAATCTCATCTATGAAAATAATACTAGGGGCTTTTTCTCTAGCTAGAGAGAATATTTCCCTAACTAGTTTAGCTCCTTCACCAATAAACTTCTGGACTAGTTCAGATGCAACAATCTCAATGAAAGTTGCTTTAGCACTAGTAGCAACAGCTTTAGCTAATAAAGTCTTACCAGTACCTGGAGGGCCATATAATAAAATTCCCTTAGGAGGTTCTATACCAATATTCTTGAAGATCTCAGGTTTAAGCAAAGGTAATTCAACAACCTCTTTGATCTCGTTGATCTGTTCTTCCAAACCACCGATATCAGCCCAATTAATATTAGGTTTTTCAACAATTACAAAATCTTCGATATCAAAAGTCCTTGATTTATCTAATTTCTGGACAACAGTAAGGGATCTTTGTTCAACAAGGACAGTATCACCAACTTCAACTTTAATATTACCTGAAACATTGACTAAAAACTGTGATCCATTAGGAACTTTGATCATGACTTTATTGTCTATAACTTTACGTGCTTCACAGACTAATAAAGGGAGTTCCTTAAATTTACTAAGTTCTGTCTTAAGGTAGGTTAAACTGCTTTTAAGTAACTGGTTTTCTTCATTGATAGATGTTGGAGCAATCTCCTTCTCTAAAATCTGTTCTTTCTTCTTAGATAAAATACCCATACAATAAATACAGCATAAATATTAATAAAACTTACTAAAAAATCTGAAGGATTTACAGAAAAAACAGGGAGAGAGATTTAAACTCAAATAAATAAGATACTAAATGGAAGATACAAAATTATTAAAGATAAGTTTCATAGTAGCGGTGATAGGATTAGGGATACTGATAGTACTTGGAAATGTAATAACACTCGAAGAGAGTAACATAGCTAAACTGGATAAAAAATCCTTAGACAAAAATGTGAAAATAAAAGGGTATATACAGAATATACAATCATCTGGGAGTGTAAAATTGTTAGAGATAGAGGATAATACTGGAAAAATAATTGTTGTAGTATTTGATAATAAACTATATGTAAAAAAAGGGAACATAGCAGAGGTAGAAGGGAAATTAACAATAAGAGAGGGAAAATTGCAAGTCAATGCAGAAACAATAAGAACTATACAAATATAACACCATCTATAAATCAGTATAAAAATAACATTACTATTCTATAACAGATAATTATTTAAATCCAAGAGGACTAACTTTAATAAAATACGAGGAAAAAATGGTTGATTACATAAAAAGAGATGTTTCTAAGATGGTTGAAGAATATTCAACAAAGACAGATGATAATCCTTTCAGCAAAATTATACCTGCATTAATGAAAAAAGGTTTAGAAAATGTTAACTTGTCAATGTTTAGCGATGATAAGAAAAAAGAACTACTAAACGCAGCAGCTGAAGAATATTTAAAGAGAAACCAGTTAGTTGATGCGATAAGAGTATTCAAGATGACTGGAAACAGAGTGAGATTAATTTCTATAGGTGATGATCATGTTAAATTAGGATTATTCGGAGCAGCAATAGAAGCATATAAATTAGCTGAAGATAAAGATAAATTACTAAAAGCTGGAGAAAAATGCTTAGATGAAGGACACTTAGCTGAGGCAATAGCAGCATTCAAAGCAGCTGGAGACCAAGAGAAATTAAACAAAGTAGGAGATTACTGCCTAGAAAAAGGAAAACTAGAATTTGCAATAGAAGTATTCAGTGCATTAGACAACAAAGCAAAATTATTAAGTATTGGTGAGAAATGTTTTGCACAAAAAGATTACATACATGCAGCAAGAGCATATGAATTAGGCGAAGACCTAGAAAAACTTAATAGAGTTGGAGAAGAGTTCATGAAGATAGGGTTATTAGCAAATGCATTAAGAGCTTATCAAGCAGCAAAGAATGAGATGATGGTACAATTCATCAAAGAAAACTTCGCTGAAAAAGATCTTATAACAAGAGTGTATGTATAAAGTAATGGAAGATTACACTATTTTTCTTAAATCTTTATTAAAAAAAGATATGAAAGACATAGAGACAGAAGCATTATCTGAAAATCTAAAAATAGAATTTGATAAGACAGCAGAAAATATGTTATTAAAAGAATTCTATGAAGAGGCAATAAAGACACTATATTTAACTAAGAATTTTGAGAGATTAAAAAAATTAGGACATGAACTAATAAGTAAAAATAAATTGGGACATGCATATAACTGTTTCAAATATGCAAATGATAAAGATGGAATGGATAAAGTTGGAGAGGCATACATGAGAAACGCGGAAGTAGATAATGCATATTCAGCATACAAATTTTCAGAAAACAAAGAAATGATCTCATTTTTAGAAGAGAATTTTATAAGATAACTGAAAGATTTACATAAAATTCTAAATTAGATTATTAAATTCTAAAAAATAATCATTAGATGATACTAGAAATTTTATTAGCAATAATAATAGGATGTATATTAGGGACAATAACAGGAATAACACCTGGAGTTCATATAAACCTAGTAGCAGCATTGATCTTCTCAATCTCTTCAGCATTACTAGAATATACAGATGTAATATTTTTAATAATAACAATAACAAGCATGGCAATAACACATACATTCTTAGATATATTACCAAGCACATTCTTAGGAGCACCAAATGAGGAAAATGCAATATCAGCATTACCTGCACATAGACTATTATTACAAGGAAAAGCAGGAGAGGCAATAAGGCTAGCAACAATAGGAAGCTATTTTGGATTACTAATCTCAGTATTATTAGCTCCGTTAATATTCTATATTGTAACATTAAGTTATCCAATAATAAAAAGTTACATAGCAGCACTACTAATTTTCATAAGCATTTATATAATCTGGACATCAAAAAATAAATTATCAGCAGCAATATTATTTACAATAACAGGAGTACTAGGTGTTGTAGTATTCAATATAAAAACATTAGACCAACCATTATTCCCGTTATTATCAGGATTATTTGGAACAAGTTCATTGATGATAAGCCTAAAGACTGAAACAAAAATCCCAATACAAGAAAAGATAACAAAAATAATAATAAATAAGATAACATTAACTAAAAATACGTTAGTAAGTCTAATTTCTTCAATATTAACAAGTTTTTTACCTGGATTAACAAATTCACATACAACATTGGTAGCATCAATAATCTCTAAAACAAAAGATGAGAGAGAATACTTGATAATAAATAATTCAATAAATACAATATCAATGATATTAAGTTTCATAGCGTTATTCAGCATAGATAAAGCAAGAAACGGAGCAGTTGTTGTAATATCTAACTTTGTTGAAAAATTTACTTTAATATATCTTATACTATTATTAAACTGTTCATTAGTTGCTGGATTTATAGCTGTAATGCTAGTGTTGAAATTATCTACTATCTTTTCTAAAATAATAACAAAAATAAATTATTCGAAATTATGTATAGGGATAATGCTATTTTTAACAATCTTAGTAATAATAATGACAGGATATGTTGGAATAATAGTGTTAATTACAGCTACTTTCATAGGAATAATGCCAAAATTATTAGAGATAGAGAATACTCATTTAATGGGATGCTTGATATTGCCAGTCATACTTTATTTTATATTATAAGAAACTAAAATCGTATTAATCCTCAATAAGCCATAGTAATCTTTATAAATACCTCCAAAATACATTATAATACTTACAGTTGGCCGTTAACTTCTAGTAGGTAAAGGTGAACCTTAGAAATAAGGAAAATAGACAATATTAAAGCAAAAGCTTTATAATAAAAACAAAAGTCACAAAGAAAAAACACAATGGCAAACGTAAGAAGACCAAGAAAAGGAAGCCTGCAGTTCTGGCCTAAGAGAAAATCTAAAAGACAGTATGCAAAAGTTAAATCATGGTCCAAAGATAAAAATGTAAGTTTGTTAGGTTTTGCTGGATATAAAGCAGGAATGACACATGTCACAGTAAAGGATACAAGACCTGGATCACACACAAAAGGTGATGAGGTAATGTGGCCAGTAACAGTTCTTGAATGCCCAGCTTTGAAAATTTATTCTATAAGATTCTACAAAAAAGATAATTACGGATTAAGACTAATGACAGAAGTATTAAATCCAAAACAAGAGAAATACCTAGGAAGAAAGGTAGATCTAGTAAAAAAACAAAAATCAACATTAACAGAAATAGAACCAAAAATATCAGAATATGCTGATGTAAGAGTTAATGTTTATACACAGCCATACAAATCAGGATTAGGAAAGAAAACACCAGAGTTATTTGAAATGGCTATTGGTGGGACTGATGTAAAAGCAAAATTAGATTATGCAAAAACATTATTAGACAAGGAAGTAAAAGTCTCAGATGTATTAAAGAGTGGAATAAAAGTTGATGTGCACTCAGTAACAAAAGGAAAAGGATTCCAGGGTGTAATCAAGAGAAGCGGAGCAGAATTAAAACAGCATAAAGCAGAGAAGAAAAGAAGAGGAGTAGTCTACGGACCATTAATACCAAGAAAAATCTTATGGGGAGTACCAGCTTGCGGAAGAATGGGATACAACCTAAGAACAGAATATAATAAAGACTTAATATTAATAGATAATCATCCAGAAAAAGTAAATCCAAAAGGTGGATTCATGCATTATGGATTAGTAAGAACTGATTATGTATTATTAAAAGGATCAGTACCTGGATCAAGAAATAGATTAGTTACATTCACAAAGAACATAAGAAATACAAAACATTTAGGAAATCAGATAGAATTAACATATGTAAGCACGGAGAGCAAACAATGAAAGCAGATGTTTATACGCTAGAAGGAACAAGAGGTGGAAGCGTAGAATTACCAGAACAATTCAATGAAGAGTATGAACCTAATCTAATAAAAAGAGCAGTGCTTGCAGTAGAGAGCCATAACAGAACACCATACGGTGCAATGGCAAAAGCAGGAATGGGAGTAAGTGCAAAATTATCAAGAAGAAGAAGAGATTACAAAGGATCATACGGAAAAGGAATATCAAGAGCTCCAAGAAAAACAATGTGGAGAAGAGGAATGCAATTCGGATGGGTAGGAGCTTTAGCACCAGGAACAAGAGGTGGAAGACAGTCACATCCAGCAAAACCATTCAAGATATATGCTCAAAAAATCAATATAAAAGAGAGAAAAAAAGCAATAAGAAGTGCATTAAATGGAAGTGCTTCAAAAGGATTAATCACAGTCGTAGAAGACAAATTCGAGACAGTAAAAAAATCAAAAGATCTAGTAAAAGTATTTGACAAGATGGGAATAAACCATGAAAAAGTAGAGAGAAAAAAGGCTGGAAGAGCAAAGAGTAGAGGAAGATCAAGAAGATTCAAGAAAAATGCATTAATCATAGTAAGTAAAAAATGCGATGTTATGGATGCATTGAAAAATCTACCTGGAGTAGATGCTGTTGAAGTAAATAGGTTAAATGCAAAATTATTGACATTAGGACATGACACACCAAGAAGATGTGTATGGACAAAAAGTGCTATCGATAGAGTATCAAAAGAAAATTTATTCAGAGGAAAACAATGAACAGAAATAATGTATTGAAACATCCTTTAAGCACAGAGAAGATAGTAAGGTTCATAGAAAAAGAGAATAAACTATTATTCTTAGTAGACATGAAAGCAAAAAAGAAGGATATAAAAGATGCAGTAGAAAGAATGTTCGAGGTAAAAGTAGATAAAGTAAATACTTTTGTAACCACAAAAGGAGAAAAAAGAGCATACGTAAAGATCAATAAACAATATCCAGCAATAGATATAATGACAAGGTTAGGATTGATGTAGAAATGGGAAAAAGAATAACAAGTCAGGCAAGAGGAAGGGGAACAAGAAGATATGTCAGTCTTAGACATAGGTACAAGGGAGAGGCAAGAAACAAATCAAATATACAAAATGAATCACATTTCGGAACTGTAGTAACATTAGAACATAGTCCAGCACATTCAGCACCAATAGCATTAGTAAGATATGATGATGGAGAGGAAGGATTCATAATCGCTCCAGAAGGAATTGCTATAGGTGATACAATATCAATAGGAAAAGGTGCTGAGATAAAAACAGGATGCACATTAGCATTATCAGATATACCAGATGGAAGTTCAATATATAATATAGAACAAATAAAAGGAGATGGTGGAAGATTCGTAAGAGCATCAGGAACATTCGCTAAAATATTATCAAAAACAAAAAACGGAGTAACAATCTTAATGCCATCAAAGAAAGAAAAAGTATTCAATTCAAACTGCATGGCAACAATAGGAATAGTTGCAGGCGGAGGAAGAACAGATAAACCATTTGTCAAAGCAGGAAATAGATGGCATGCAATGAGAGCAAGAGGAAAATTATACCCAATAACATCTGCTGTAGCAAAGAATGCAGTAGACCATCCATTTGGTTCAGGTAGAGGAAGACACATGGGTAAACCATCAGTACCTCCAAGATTTGCACCACCTGGAAGAAAAGTTGGACAGATACACGCTAAGAGGACAGGAAGGAAAAGATGAAAAAGGAACTATTCTTTAGAGGAAAAACAATGGAAGATTTAGGTAAACTAAATACTAAAGAGATAATGCCATTCATGAACTCAAGACAGAGAAGATCATTAAAGAGAGGAAATTCAGAAACTCAAAAGAAATTTTTAGTGAAAGTAAAAAAATACAAAGAAGGAAAATTAAAGAAACCAATAAAAACACATTGCAGAGAAATGATAGTATTACCTGAGATGGTAGGAATATTAATACAAATATACAATGGGAAGGACTTTAGTCCAGTAGAAATCACATATGAAATGATAGGTCATTATCTTGGAGAATTCGCAATGACAAGAAGAAAGGTTGAGCACTCAGCACCAGGTATCGGAGCTACAAAATCAAGTGCAGCGATGTCAGTTAAATAAACATGGAAACTAAAAATTATGCAGTCGTAAGGGGAAGGAGCTTGAATGTATCCACAAAATTCTCAATAGAGATATGCAATAAGATAAGAGGAATGAAACTTGGAAGTGCAAGAAGATTCCTTGAAGATGTAATAAAACAGAATGTGGCATTACCTGTAAGAAGACATAATTTTGATCTGGGACATAAACCTGGAAAAATAGGTCCTGGAAGATATCCAGTAAAGTCAAGTCAGATGTTCATAAGATTATTAAATTCCCTAGAAGCAAACGCATCAAACAAAGGAATGAGCGTCAACAACCTTTATGTAGAATTTGCAAAGTCTGATAAAGGAGAGGTAAAATGGAGAGCTGGAAGAAAGGGAAGACAAAAGATGAAAAATACTCATATCGAACTAAGAGCAGGGGAGAGAAATAAATGATTGAGAGACAGATAGTAGCACAGAAAATGAGAGAGAAAGAGATTGAGGAGTTTGTATTCTCAGTATTCGGAAGGCAAAGCTGCAGCCATATAAAAATGCAGAGAACACCATTAGGAGAAAAAGTAAGTGTCTACACCTCAAAACCAGGACTTATCGTAGGAAAGAAAGGTGCAAATATCAAGAAAGTAACAGAATTACTAAAAACAAAATTCAGCTTAGAGAATCCACAATTAGAAGTTGTAGAAATAGAGAATCCATATTTAGATGCAGCATCAGTTGCAAGAAATATAATGATGGGTTTCGACAGATTCGGACCAAAAAGATTCAAGGCAATGGCATACAAAGCATTAGATGATGCACTCAAAGCAGGAGCTAAAGGAATAGAGATAGTAATAGGCGGAAGAGGAGTGCCTGGAGAGAGAGCTAAAAGCTGGAGATTCCTTGCAGGATATTTAAAAAAATCAGGAGATATATCAGAAAATTTCATGGACAGATCACACGAAGCTTGCAATCTAAGATCAGGAACAATCGGAATAAAAGTAAGCATACTAAGACCTGAAGTCATATTACCAGACAGTATCACATATAAAGACATGAGCAAAAAAGTTGAAGTCAAAGAGATCAAAGAAGAAATTAAAGAAGAGAAGAAAGAAGCTGTTAAGGAAGAAGTTAAAGAAACTCCTAAAGAAGCAAAACCTAAAAGAGAGAGAAAAAAAACTGAGAAGACCGAGGAAGTAAAAGAAAATGGCAGTGCTTAAGAAAGATCAATTAAAAACAATGAGCAAGGAAGAAATGGATAAAAACTTGACTGAGATGAGAAAAGAAATCATGAAACTAAAAGCACAGGTAAGCAGAGGAACACAACCAGAAAATCCTGGAAAGATTAGAGCATTAAAAAGAATGATAGCAAGAATCTTAACAATTCAGAATCAGAAAAAAACTGGAGGTGTAAGCCAGTAAATGGATGTTTGTAACGTTTGCGGATTACCAAAAGACCTTTGTGTTTGTCAGGCATTAGCCACAGAAGAACAAAAGATAACGATAAGCACAGAAAAAAGGAGATTTGGTAAATTAGCGACAACAGTCACAGGCCTTGATGATAAGACGATCAATCTTAAAGATCTCATGAAAAGACTGAAATCCAAACTTGCGTGTGGTGGAACAATGAAAAACGGAATAATAGAATTGCAGGGAAGTCATATTGAGAGAGTAAGAGATGAGCTAATCAGAGCAGGATTCAAGCCTGAATCAATAGTGGTTAAGGAGATCAAATGAAAGAAAAAACAAAAGACCTTGGACTGGGAATACAAGCACCAACAAAAGAGTGCGATGATAAACATTGTGCATTCCATGGAAGCTTATCATTAAGAGGAAGAATGTTCGAGGCAGAAGTAACAAAAGTAAACTTACAGAAATCAGCAGTAGTACAATGGACAAGGCAGTTTTTCTTGCCAAAATACCAGAGATATGAAAAAAGAAAAAGCAGATTACAAGTTCATAATCCACCATGTATGGATATCAAAAAAGGAGACAGAGTAAAAGTCGTAGAATGCAGACCAATAAGCAAGACAAAAAACTTTGTAATAATTGAGAGAGTACAATGAAAGCACTAAAAGGAAGAGTAGTAAAAGGATTACAGAAGAACAGCAGATTAATAGCAGCTGATAATTCAGGAGCTAAGATAATCTGTATAATATCATTCAAAGGTGAGAAAACAGTAAAGGGAAGAAAACCATATGGTGGAGTTGGAGATTATATCACAGCTTCAGTAAAGAATGGAAACCCTGAGATGAGAAAAAAAGTAGTTAATGCAGTAATAGTCAGACAGACAAAAGAATACAGAAGAAGCGATGGAATGAGAGTAAAATTCGAGGATAATGCAGCTGTAATATTAAAAGATGACAAAGGAAACCCAAAAGGTACAATAGTAAAAGGACCAATTGCAAAAGAGGTAGTTGGAAGATGGCCTGCAGTGGCAAAAATAGCAAAGAGCGTACTATAAAATGAAAACATTATGGAATAAAAACTGGAAGAGCAGCAAACAGCCAAGAAAGCAGAGAAAGTATGTATTCAACGCACCATTACATATATCAAAAAAATTAATGTCAGCAAGACTATCAAAAGAACTTAAAACAAAGTATGGAAAGAAAAACGTTGCTGTAAGAAAAGATGACAGGGTAAAACTTATGTCAGGACAGTTCAAAGGAAAAACAGGAAAAGTAATTGAAGTAGATGTAAAACACAGAAAAGTTTATGTTGATGGAATAAATATCATAAAAAAAGACGGAAACAAAATAAGAGTGGCTTTACATCCATCAAAATTAATGATCATGGAATTAAACATGGAAGATAAGATGAGAAAAAAATTAATGGATAGGAAATAAAAATGGTAAGAAATCACTTAGCAACAATCGCAGCGCCAAAAACGCTGAGAACAGAAAGGAAAGGTGGAGAGAAATGGATAGCTAGAGTAAGACCTGGAGCTCACCCATTACACAGAAGCCTTACACTAAATTACATACTAAAAAATGTATTAAAACATGCAACATCAACAAAGGAAATTAATAAAATCTTATATGAAAAAAACTTAACAGTAGATAAAAAGATCAGATTAGACCATAAATTCGGAGTAGGCCTGATGGATGTTGTCGAGATAGAGAAATTAGGAGAGGCTTACAGAGTACTATTAAACAATAATGGAGAATTAGTGCTTAGAAAGATCACAAAGAAAGATAGTGAACTGAAGATATTACAAGTTGTAAAGAAAACAATGATAAAAAAAGGAAAATTACAACTTACATTCCACGACGGAAGAAATCTTTCTGTTGACAAGACAAAATTAAATATCGGTGATAGTGTAATATTCGATCTTGGAAAAAAACAGGTAGTAAAAGAGATACCACTAGAAAATAATTCATTAGCTTTATTGAGTGGTGGAAAACATATAGGAAAGCTGGCAACAATCAAGGATATCATCAAAGTTAAAAATCTAGAAAAACCAAAAGTAGTTGTTGATATCGACGGAAAAGAATATATAACATTAATGAGCTATGCTTTCGCTGTCGGTAAAAATAAACCAGAAGTAAACTTGGGAGAAAAAGAATGAACAAGATGAGAGAACTCAGGATAGAGAAAATAACACTAAACATTGGAGTAGGAAGTCCTGGAGACAAACTAAACAATGCTAAAAAATTATTGCAGACAATCACAGGACTAAAACCTGTTGAGACAAGCAGCATAAAAAGAATCCCAACATGGGGAGTAAGACCAAAATTACCAATAGCATGCAAGGTAACAGTAAGAGGAAAGAAAGCTGAAGAAATATTACAGAGATTATTAATGTCAAGAGAGAATAAATTATCAGCAAAAAAAATAGACACCTTCGGAAATTTTTCATTCGGAATAGAGGAATATATCACAATACCTGGAGTAAAATATGATGCAACAATAGGAGTAATAGGACTAGAAGTTGCTGTAACATTAACAAGACCAGGATACAGGATAAAGAACAGAAGTTTACAGAAAAGAAAAATACCAACAAGACATCAGATAAAGAGAGATGATGTAATAGCATACTTAAAAGAAAGATTCAGTGTCAAGATAGAGGAGGCAGAATGACTACAAGTGATTATAGAAAAGCATTTGCACAACTAGAAGTAAAAAAAGCAAAGCTTGACAAATACAAAAAACATAATACTCCTAAGAAAAGAACAACAGGAATAGGAACAAGAAAATGCAGGATATGCGGAAGATACGGAGCACATATAAGAAGCTACGGAATACACTTATGCAGAACCTGCTTCAGGGAGGAAGCTAAGAACTTAGGTTTCAAGAAGTTCAGCTAAAAAAATAACGAAAATGATGAATGACCCAATATCAAATGCATTGACAACAATACTAAATGCAGAGAAAAAAGGAAAGAGCACATGTACAATAAAGCCTTTCTCAAACTTAGTAGTATCAATACTAGAATTGATGAAAACCAATGGATATATCTCTGAATTTAATAGTGTGAGCAATGCAAGAGGAGGATCAGTCCTCGTAAAATTAAACAAGAACATCAATGAATGCGGAGTAGTAAAACCAAGATTCTCATTCACAAAAAAGAATTATGAGATGTTTGAGAAAAGATATCTACCTGCTAAAGGATTAGGATTCTTCGTTGTAACAACATCAAAAGGTGTAATGACACACAAAGAGGCTTTAGATAAAGGGATTGGAGGGAAGCTAATAGCTTATTGTTACTAATGGCTCAAAAAACATATTCTCTTGAAGTTGAAGTACCTGAAGGTGTAACTGCAAATGTACAAGGAAACATACTAACAATAAAAGGACCAAAAGGAGAGGTAAAAAGAGAGATAGAGAATCCAAGATTTTCAATGAAAGCAGAATCAAAAACAGTAATACTTGCATTAAAACCAGGAGTGAAACAATCACAAAGAGACAAGATGCACATGAATTCATACCAATCACATATAAAAAATCTTATAGATGGAGTAATACACGGATATACAGCAAAGCTTAAGGTATGTTCAGGACATTTTCCAATGACAGTAACAATAGATTCAAACGGTAAATTTGCAGTAAAAAATTTCCTGGGAGAGAAAGTACCTAGAACTGTAAATATAAAACACGGAGTAAAAGTAGAGATACAGGGAGATATACTAATAGTAACAGGATTAAATAAGGAATTAGTAGGACAGACAGCAGCTGATCTAGAGCAGTTGACAAGAATAACAAATAGAGACAGAAGAATATTCCAGGATGGAATATATATAACAAAGAAACCGGGCGAGGAATAAAAATGAATGCACTATCACTAAGGAACAAAGCAAAATCAAAGAAACCAGAATTTGAAATGCAGAATGTAAATGTATATCCACAGAACAAAGGAAGATGGAGATTCCCAAGAGGATTGCACAGCAAGATGAGAAATGCATTCAGAGGAAATCCAATAATGCCATCAATAGGATGGGGAAGCCCTAGAGAGGCAAGAGGATTATTAAGAGATGGATCAAAAGGGATACTTGTTGAAAATTTAAAACAAGTTGAACAACTGAAGAAAGAGGATGTAGCAATACTTGCAGCAAATGTAGGGTTGAAAAAAAGAGTATTATTATTATCAAAACTACAAGAAAAAGGTGTAAGAGTATATAATGTAAAAGATTCGAATGCATTCATAGAAAATGTAAAGAAAAATCTTGAATCAAAAAAACAGGATCATAAGAAGAGAGATGAAAAGAAAACAAAATCACAATTAGAGAGCGAGAAAAAAGCTGCTGAGAAAGAGAAGAAATCAGAGGAAAAACAAAATGAATCTAAGAAATAGAAAAAGGATGGCTTCCAGCATATTCAAGAGCGGAGAGGGAAGAGTATGGATGGATCCTAACAGGCTGAAAGATTTCAAAGAAGCAATCACAAAAGATGATTTAAGAAAGCTAAGTTTAGAAGGAGCACTTTTAATAAAACAGAAGAAAGGTGTCTCAAGATACTGGGCTAGGCATATAATCAAGCAGAAAAGAAAAGGAGCAAGAAAAGGAGTTGGCTCAAGAAAAGGAAAACAAACAGCAAGATCAGGAAAGAAAATATTATGGGTAAATAAAATCAGAGCACAAAGAGTTGAAATGACAGAGTATTTAAATAAAAACTTAATCACACAGGAAGTATATGGTGAGCTGAGAAAGAAAGCGAAGGGCGGGTTCTTCAGAAGCACAAGACATATCAAGTTATATTTAACAGAACACAACCTATGGAATAAAAAATGAAAATACACAAAGCTTACACATTAAAGTATAGAAGGAAGAGAGAGGGCAAGACTGACTACAAAAGCAGACTTGGATTACTTGCTTCCAGAAGATTAAGAATAGTTGTAAGAAGAACATTAAGCAACATCCACGTACAAGTTGTTGAATATAGTCCTACAGGAGATAAAACATTAATTTCTGTTGATAGTAGAGAATTATTAAAATATGGATGGAAAGGACATAGAGGAAATACAACAAGTTCTTATTTAACAGGAATGTTATGCGGATTAAAAGCAAAAAAGAAAGGAATCAAAGAGGGAATATTAGATTTAGGATTAAATAGAGCAATAAAAGGATCAAGCTTATTTGCAGCAGTAAAAGGTTTAAAATTAAGTATAGAAGTACCATGCAATGAAGATTATTTCCCAAATGAAGAAAGAATAAAAGGACAGCATTTAAAAAAAGGAAATTATGATGAGGTAAGAAAGAAAATCTTAGAAAAATGGCAGTAATGAAATCAAATTCAATAGAAGACTGGGTACCGAAAACAGAACTTGGAAGAAAAGTCAAGAACGGTGAGATAAAGGATCTAAGCCAGATACTAGATAGTGGATCAAAAATATTAGAACCAGAGATAGTTGACAAATTATTACCTGATTTAATAGTAGAATTAGTAGAAGTAGGACAGAGCAAAGGTAAATTCGGAGGAGGAAAAGAGAGTATCTGGAAACAGACACAGAAAAAAACTTCAGAAGGAAATACAATAAAATTCTCAGCATTCGCAGCAGTAGGAAACAAAGATGGATATATTGGAGTTGGGTTTGGCGGAGCAAAAGAGACAGTCCCTGCAAGAGAGAAAGCAATAAGAACTGCAAAATTAAACATTGTGAAGATAAGAAGAGGATGCGGATCATGGGCATGTGATTGCAGAACACCTCATTCAATACCATACAAAATCTCAGGAAAAAGCGGAAGCGTAAAAGTAGAATTATCTCCTGCACCAAGAGGAACAGGATTAAAATCAGAGAGAAAATGCGGCGTATTATTAGGATTGGCTGGTGTTAAAGATGTATACACAAGAACAGAGGGAATAACAGCAACAAAGCTAAACTTATTAAAAGCATGTTATTATGCATTAAAGAATCTAACAACATTCAAGATGAAAGAGGGATCAGAAAAAGAAGTAGGATTAGTAGAAGGAAGCAGCAGAGCGTCAAAATGAAACTAGCAGTAATACAAGTCAGAGGGGGAATACACTTAAGCCCAGAACATAAACAGAGCTTAAACTATTTACAACTAAGAAAGAAAAATAGTTGTGTAATATTAGAGAATTCTCCAAGTTATATGGGAGCATTAGTAAAGCTAAAAGATTATGTCACATGGGGAGAGGTAGATGAACAGACATTAAAATTATTACTGGAGAAGAGAGGAAGATTAGCAGGAAACCAATTAATAAGTGAAAATTATCTAAAAGAAAAAACAAAAATGGGCTTTGAGCAATTTGTAAAAAGTTTTGCTGAAAATAAAATAAAATTAAAAGATGTCCCCGGATTAAAAACTTATTTCAGATTAACACCACCAAAAGGCGGATTTGAGAGAGAGGGAATAAAAAAACAGTTCAGTCTAGGTGGAGCATTAGGATATAGAAAAGATAATATAAATAATTTGCTAAGGAGAATGATATGAACTTCGTAAACAGAGCAATAGATGTATTAACAAAACCTACAAGATATTTCAAGAATATACAGAAAGAAGAGGGTGTAAAGAATGCATTCATCTACTATGCAGTATTCTCATTAGTCTTTATTGCTATAGCATCAATAATAGGATATTTCACTCAAGGTTTATATTTAAAATTTTATTCAATGATCGGATTAGATTCAATAGCACAATTAACAAAAAATTCATTTGCAACAAGAAGTGTATTATTAATTTTCCTTATGAACTTAATCGTTTATCCTTTTATGCTAGCTTTTAGTTTCTTATGGGCAGGTATATTGCATGTATGGATATTAATCTTCAATGGAAAACAAGATTACAGCAAAACATACCAGTTATATGTATATACAAGAACACCAAGGTTTGTATTTGGATGGATACCATTTGTAAATTTCTTTGTTGGTATTTATAGTCTAATATTATTAATCTATGGAACAACTGAAGTACATAAAATAAAATTCAGGACATCAGCATTAATGTATATAATCCCATATGTAATATGCCTGATACTTGGATTACTATTAATTGTCATGGCAGCATTATTCATAAATACAATCGCAACATTAAATCCAACAACATTAGGAGTACAGTAAAATGACAATCAACAAAAGAAAAAAATATACAAGAATGAGAGGAACATCTTCACATGGCTGGGGATCAAAGAAAAAACATAGAGGGGCAGGACATAGAGGTGGAAAAGGAATGGCTGGTTCAGGAAAGAGAGCAGACCAGAAGAAACCTACAATATTAAACCTATATGGAAATGACTACTATGGAAAGAAAGGATTCAGAAGACCTCAGAAAAAATTAGTCCATATCAGAACACTAAACCTTGTTGACTTGCAAAAAAATATTGAGAAGTATGTTAAGCAGAAACTAGTAACAAAAGAAGGAGAATTTTATGTTGTTGATTTAAGTAACTTAGGATATAATAAGTTATTAGGAAGAGGGATAGTAAATGTAAAGCTTAAAGTAAGAGCAGATCATTATTCAGAGAGTGCAATTACTAAAATCGAAGAAAAAGGTGGTGTTGTTTTAAATAAGGAAGATGTCTCTGCTGACTAATATCTTATCATTCTTGCCACAGGTAAAAACTCCTGAGCAGAAAAACAGGCCATTTAAAGAAAAACTGAAATGGACCCTTATAGTTCTTGTAGCGTTTTTTATATTATCTGTAATACCATTATATGGTTTAGGTGAGAATGGGTTAGCAAGATTTGAACAATTATCTATAATTTTAGGTGCAAGTTTTGGTTCAATAATGTCATTAGGAATAGGGCCAATAGTAACAGCATCAATAGTATTACAATTATTATCAGGATCAGGAATACTAAAGCTAGATTTAAGTTCAAAAGAGGGAAAATCAACATTCCAGGGATTACAGAAAATAGCATCAATATTCTTCATAATATTTGAGGCAGGAGTATATGTATTCATGGGCGGACTTGCACCAAATCCTGCACTAGCTGGGACGCCACAATATTTTACATTCCAACTAATATTAATAGGACAACTAATAGTTGGAGGATTCTTAGTATTATTCATGGATGAAGTGATAAATAAATGGGGATTCGGATCTGGAATAAGTTTATTCATTGCTGGAGGAGTAGCTTCAGAGGTAGTAATCAGAGCATTCAGTCCATTAAATAGTATAGGACAGTGGGCATTTGGATCAGGACAACCACCAGTAGGAGCATTCCTAGTATTTTTTACATCATTATTAAGTGGAGCACCTAGAGAAGCACTAATAGCAATAGCAGCAATAATCGCAACAGTATTAGTTTTTGTTGTATCAGTATATGCACAAGCAATGAAAGTAGAGATACCTTTAAGTTTTGGAAGAGTAAGAGGCTTCGGAGTAAGATGGCCATTAAATTTCTTATATACAAGTAATATCCCTGTAATATTAATATCAGCATTATTAGCTAATGTACAATTAGCAAGTGGATTATTACAGAACTGGGGATTAATATCAGCAACAGGAGCAACAGAATTATATTCATGGATAAGCGGGCCGCAACTAATAACTAATCTATTGACAGGATCATTTGTATTTTTAGATTTAGCAAGAGCATTGGCTTATATAACAATATTAGCATTAGGATCTGTAATTTTCTCAATATTCTGGGTACAGACAGCTGGAATGGATGCAGCATCTCAGGCAAAACAAATAAGAGCATCTGGACTTAGTATTGCTGGATTTAGAACTGATGAGAGAATATTAGAAAAAGTATTACAAAGATACATATTTCCTTTGACTATAATGGGAGGATTATTTATAGGAGTAATTGCTGCTACAGCTGACTTATTAGGAGCATTATCTAGAGGAACAGGAATATTATTAGCAGTAATGATAATCTACAAATTATATGAAGACATAGCAAAACATCACATGATGGACATGAACCCTGCTATGAAGAAATTGATGGGCGGAAGTTAAGCTTTTAAAGTTTCCTTAGCAAGTTCATCATGCAAAGGAACAGGAATTTTAACTTTATAATTAGTTGTTTGTTTAATTAATCTTGCATGTTCAAATTTAATTTTGTGAAGAACTTTACAAATTATAACTAAATTATCTTTTTGAGTTGCGTATCATTGAGGTTCTTTTTCTAATGATACTATTTATTTTTCTTGTATAGAACTTACTAGGCATCCAGGAGAGACCCACTTTTCCTGTTCATAAACATCCTTCCCAATAAACTCTTCCCATTCTGTTGCTAACTTGTTTAATTTTTCTTGATAAACTG
>JBBSWW010000038.1:22589-29528 GCA_038046085.1 Nanobdellota archaeon
CCAATAAACTCTTCCCATTCTGTTGCTAACTTGTTTAATTTTTCTTGATAAACTGGCTTTAATGATTCATCTAAATAATCAAATGGACAATACTTCATTATTGTACTACCACCTTTCCAAACAGCCAGCTCAGTCATAGCAATCTTGTCATCAAAAGTATTTCTGGGAGCTGCTTCTCCTATAAATTCTCCAACAGCTACATAATCTCCATCTTTCACCATCAAATTAACAAGGTGTTCAAAACTTACAATTAAATCTGAATCTTTAGGAAGAATACTAACACCCCAATCCTCGGTGTGCTCAAAATAATCAATTTTAACAACGCCATCAGTAGGAGCTTTGACTTTAGTATTCAATGGTACATGAAACCAGTATTCTACATTCCCAATACCATCTTGATAATATTTGCCTTTATCCCCAAAATCAACAAATACCCTATCACCTGAAACTCTTCCATCATCGTAAACTAGAGATTTACTAAAAATTAAATCACCTGCCAAGTTAGTTTCCTTATTTAATGGTTCTATATCTAAACCTAAATTCATGAGAACAGGTAATCTTTTTTGAGCTGTTTTAGAGAGATCATCTTCTAAAGTATCTTCAGAGTGTTTTTCTATATTTGGTTGTAAATTTTCATTTTTTAGATAACTTTCATCTTTAATTTCATTATCTTGATTACTAGCTATAAAAATAAATGCTGAAACAACTGCAATAAGGATTATGAACATACTAAATATCAAACTCTTTTTCATTCTAAAATAAACTTGGCTTTAGTTATATATCTATCTTTGGGTAAAAAATAGGCTAATATGTCTTTGTTGAAAAATTTACAAGATTAAGCTAAACTCATTTCAATCTTAATAGGAAGTTTAAGTTCTATAATATCATTAATATTTTTAGCCCTCTTCTTAAAATTTAGAATCCCGACACTCTTAATCTCTTGAGTCTTCACATCCTTTCTTATAAAAACTCCAGGTTTAATTTCACTAGTTTCTGAATTTGAAGGTGTACCTACTGAAATCTCTAAGAAATCTGCTTCTTCATCCAAATAAACTCTCATTTCTTCTTTCATTTGATTTTACCAATTATATAAGATGTTATTATATATCCTTCGCCGTTTAAATATTTAACTATCAACAATAAATACTTTTTTACATTCTTGAGATATCTATAATAATATTTAACTTTTTCATCATTTTCATAGTCTGCTATTTTTAAAGGATTAATTAATACTTCTTCTAGAATAAAAAAATAATGTGATACCTCTGGATGTTCTATATTAATGTGAGTCCATCTCTCTTTAGTTAAGTAAATTTTTCTCCCAGTTTTATCTTTCACTTCAAATATGCGCATAATCTTTTCTTAACTCTATAATTCATAAGTCTTTGTTGAAAAATTTTGAAAGATTTACAAAAAATCTAGAATAAAAAGACATTTAAAGCAATGCAATCAAACGTAGAGTATGAAGAAAGTATTCTTAGTGTTGATTGGAGTAATGTTATTTGGATTATTATTTAATTCATTATGGGATAAAACTCCAATAGTAAAAGCAGTTGTACATGGAGCATTAGATCCAACACTTGGAGCATTATTAAATTTTAATATAACATGGGGATATGTGTTTATTGTAGGAGTATTGATGTTCTTATTAACATTAATCCAGAAATATACAACAGACCAGGAAGCATTAAAGAAAATAAGAGATGACCAGAAAAAAATGCAGGAAGAGATAAAGAAGCTTGCACCAAATGATCCAAAAGCAGTAGAGATGCATAAACAACAACTCCTTGATATACCTAAAAACTTTGAATTAGCACTAAAACCAATAATTTATACAGCATTACCAATAATACTATTATTCAGGTGGTTTGCTGATACTTTCAAGGTATTGAATGACCCTAAGTTCTTTGGATTAATGGGATGGTTTGGGACATATTTTGTATTATCTATAATATTCAGCATGATATTCAGGAAACTACTAAAAGTATACTAGGTTTAACAAAAAGAAAGCTTCTTAAATACTAGGTTTTTTCCACATTCTACGAATAGGAGTAAATGAAATGACAAGTCCAGGATTAAGATCAAGAACATTCAGAAGAGTATTTGTAAAAGCTCCAGGTGGAGTAAGAATACATTACAGAAAGAGAAAACCACAGAAATTAACATGCAAACAATGTGGAGATGTATTAAAAGGTGTAGCTCATGGAATACCATCACAGATAAAGAAATTAAGCAAATCACAAAGAGTACCTTCAAGAAAATATGGCGGACATTTATGCAGTAAATGCTCTAGAAAAGAATTGGTGAAAAGAGCGGAGATGATGAGAAATGGTTAAAGTCGGAGATGTAGTAATGAAGATAGCAGGAAGAGATGCTGGAAGAGTAGGAATAGTATTAGAAGATCTAGGAAAAGGATTTTTCATGGTTGATGGAGATACAAGAAAAAAGAAAGTAAACATAAAACATATAGAATTCTTAGGAAAAGAAGTAAAAGTTGGAAAAGGTTCAACAAGCGAAGATCTAAGGAAAGAGATAAACAACTTGGGATTCAAAGTAAACAAACATGGACAGCCAAGGGTTAAGAAAGAATTACACCAGAAACCAGCTGTATTACCAAAAGCTAAGACAGTAAAAGCTGAAGAGAAGCCTAAGAAAGAAGCTAAGAAAAAAGAAAGCAAATGAACCAGACAATAAAATGTAGTGTTTGTGAAAGCAATTCTAATTTTATAGAAGAAAAAAATAATACCTATGTATACTGCTGTGAGAACTGCGGGACATTTGATGTAGTAGAAAAATGAATGAACAAAAAATCAAAGAAAAATATTATGAATACCAGATGACAGTACAACAGATACAACAATTACAGCAAAATATTTCTAACTTAGAAAAACACATAACTGAATTAAACAAGATAGATGATAATATAGAAACAATAACAAAAGTTGAATTAAATCAAGAGACATTAATACCAATGGGAAATGGATTGTTTATTAAAGGAACAATAAAAGATACTTCTAAATTCATAATGAATGTAGGATCAGGAGTATGTGTAGAGAAAACATCTGAAGAGGCAAGAATTACAGTAAAGAAACAATTAGATGAAGTAAGTACATTAACTGACAATATGAAAGTACAGGTTGAAGAGTTAATAGTAACAATACAAGAATTACAAGAAGAGATAGAGAAGATGAAACCTGAATAATCCTAATTTATTATAACAATCATTTTAAAGAATAAAACATAACTTAATCTATGGATGTTAAAGAGTATTACGCAAGAAAGGATGTTCAGCAAGAATTCTTGAGATTAAGCAAAGATCGTGAAGTACAGGCATGGTTCAAAGATTTCAGAGGGAGAAGACCAGAGATAGTAAATTTTGAGGGAGATATAAGAGATCTGATAAAACAAGGAATGACATCATTTCATATAAGCGAGGAACGCTGGAAAGATCCAATGATGCTAGAACCAGGACTTGAAAAAAGAAAATTAGATGAATACCGTAAAGGATGGGATTGTATTTTAGATCTCGATAGTAAAAATTTAGAATTCTCATTCATAACAGGAGAATTATTAATAGAAGCATTAAAATTTCATAATGTAAAAAGCTATTTTATTAAATATTCTGGAAATCACGGACTGCATATAGCAATACCATTTGAAGCATTTCCCTCAGAAGTAAACAATGTAGAGATAAAAAATTATTTTCCAGATGGAATAAGAGTAATATCTGAATATTTAAAAAATATGATAAAAGGATTCTTAACAGCAAAATTATTAGAAAGAGGAAGTGTGGATGAATTAGCAAAAAGTTGCGGAAAAACATTCGATCAAGTTATAGTAAATGGAAAATTTGATCCATATGAATTAGTAGATATAGATTCAGTATTAATCTCAAGCAGACATCTATTTCGTTGTGCTTATAGTGTAAATGAAAAATCAGGATTAGTAAGTATACCATTAAAAGAAATTTCTGATTTCAATATAGAAAATGCAAGAATGGAGAATGTAAAAATTGAATTGAAATTCTTAGATAGAGAAAATGTTCCTAAAGATGATGCAAAAGAATTATTGATACAAGCATTTGACTGGGCAAAAAAAGAGACAAGTGTATTAGGTGAGGAAATAAAAAAACAAGAAAGAAAATATGAGATAAGCAAAGTGGCGATGAGTCCTGAAAACTTTCCTCCATGCATAACAAGACTTATGAGTGGAGTAAAAGAGGATGGAAGAAAGAGAGCAATATTCATATTAAATAATTTTTTAGCTTCAGTTGGATGGAATTACCAGGATATAGAGAATTTTTTATTAGAATGGAACAAGAGATCATATGAACCATTAAGAGATGGATATATCAAAGCACAAGTAAGCTGGTTCAAGAGACAGAACAAAAAAGTATTGCCTCCGAACTGTGATAATCTAAGTTATTATAAATCAATGGGAATAAAGTGTGAGGATTCAATATGTAATAACTGCAGAAATCCTGTAAATTATGCATATAAAATGGCTAAGATAAAAGAGGAGAATGAGAAGAAAGTCAGGAAACCTAAAGCTATAAAAAAAGTTGAAAAGAAAGAGGATAAGAATGCTGAAATAAGTAAGAAAGAAGAGAAAACTGAAGTAACTAAAGAAGGAAATGAGATAAAATAATTTAAATTTTTCTTAGTTTAATCTTTTAGATTAAAAATCTCTCAAGAAATCCTTAAACTGGTTAACGTTCTTAACTCTAGAAGTGAAATGACAACGCTCGAAATCAATAAGATAAGCTTTATTTTTATTTATTATAATATTCTTGTAAGGGTGATGCATTTCTTCTTTATTAATTTTTAATTCATCTAAAATCCTACATTGAGACATAATATCTGAAATTAATTTTTTAGATAATTTTTTAGTCTTAAGAAACTCTTTAAGTGTAATGCCATGAATAAATTCGTAAACAATAAAATTATCACCAGATTCAATCAACTTAGGACCAATCTTATATTTATTTAATAACTTAAGAAAATCTGCCTCAATATTAATCCTGTTAATAGCTTCAGAAGAAGGATTCTTTACTTTAATAGCATAAGTTTTTTTGTTCTTAACAAAAGTAAAAATCAAACCACGTTTGCCTTTAGAAAATAATACTGGATCATATTTCATTAATTTATCTGGAATCATTAATAATAACTTATTAGAAATGTTTATAAATAATACTCTGAATAATAATGTTATGAAAAGAGGTTTAGTCAGTATCATATTAATACTAATTTTAATATTTTCAACAACAGCAATTGCAGCTGAGAGAGGAGAAGATTTAGATAAACAACCACCAACAACAGATGCAACCAGCAATGACTTAGGAACAGATACTAAAACAACTACAACTACAGAAGAGACTGGACTAGCTAATTCTTACCAATGGTTATATGATACAATAACAAACAGGACAGTAAATGATGCAGATGAGGCAATAGCAATAATAGCATTATTAGGTGAGAGTTCAGGAGAATTAGGTGGATTAGTTGATGAGTTAAAGAAAAGAGAGAGTGATACACACTGCTGGCCAAAAGATGGATGCAGAGTAAAAGATACTGCATTAGCTACGTTAGCATTATCATTATCAGGACAGGATGTTACAGAAGAGACAAAATGGTTAAAAGAATCAAAAATATCAATGGGAAACAGAGGAGAATGGTGGATAGTATTAAAATCAAATGTAAATGGGACTTGCACAACAACATATAATACTAAAACAAAAAATTTTGATCTGCAGGATGATATAATAAAACAGGCAAGAGGACAATATCATATAAATTTATTAGACATAGATCCAAATATCAATAGAGTTGTAACACCAAAAATATCAGTAGACTGCAGCACAATGCCTAGTGTTGTAATAGCATTAATATACAAACCAGATACAAATACATTCTTCATACAGGAAAGCCAGAGCGTAACAAATACTGATCTAATCATAAATAATGCATGCTATCCAGTATCAAGAAGAACAAATAGTTGTGACTTTGAATCAACAGCATTTGCAACATGGGCATTATTAGAATTACAAACTGAAGATAACAGAGAAAATCTTGGAACAACAATATACTTAGAGAGTGCTGTAAAACAAGGAGATAGTATACAATTAGCATTGTTGAATAGGATATTATTAAAATTAAGCAATGTACAGGGATCATTCTTAGAATTATTAGCACAACAGCAAAAACAACAGGACGGAAGCTTCAACAACGATGTATATGCAACAGCATTATCATTATTAGGATTACAAGGAACTGATAAGACAGATAATATAGCAAGAGCAGCTGATTATTTAACAAGAAGAGTAAGCAAGGACGGAAGCTGGAATAGGGATGTAAGAAATACAGCATATGCATTATTAGCATTACATGGAATAGACCTTGGAAGAAGAGAGGTAAAACCTACAGATACAACAGGAAGAAGAGAGATATGCGGAAATTCAATAGATGATAACCAGAATGGAATAGAAGACTGTGGAGAACAATTATGCTCAGATGATCAATCATGCAAATGTGTCAATAATAAACAGGATGGAGATGAAGAGGGAATAGACTGCGGAGGAAATTGTGGAAACAAATGTGCAGAACAACCAGCAGATACAGGAACAACAGGATGTACATTAAACTCTGACTGCAATTCAGGAGAGAGCTGCCAATCAGGAATCTGCATAACAAATAATGATAATACAAATGTTACAGAACCAACACCAGAAGAAGGAAGCTCATTCTGGATATGGTTATTGGTTATATTATTCATATTATTAGCTGGATTCGGAGTATTCTATATCAAATATGTAAAGACAGGAAAAATAGTATTAAAAGATTTATTCAAGAAGAAAAAGAAGCAGACATTTGAGGAATATAAAAGAATGTCAGAATTCAAGCCAGCACAGCAAAGACCTGCTATGACACAGAATAATAATCA
>JBBSWW010000039.1:0-17630 GCA_038046085.1 Nanobdellota archaeon
TTTTTTAACAGTAAATTATATAAACCATTCATTTCTCCTTTGTCTTACTATGTTATCACAAAAACGTCCAAAAAGGAAAGTTACTGGCGGCAGATTCAAGGCTTTCTCTAAGAAGAAGAAGGCTAACAGCGGTTCTATTCCATCATTCACTAAAGTAGGTCCTACTAAACTTAAAGAACGTAGAGCTCGTTCAGGTGTTGTTAATAGTTTCTTATTAACAGTTAATGTTGTTAATGTTATGGATCCTAAGACTAAGAAATCTAAGAAAGCAGAATTAAAAACAGTAGTTGAGAGTCCTGCTAACAGAAATTTCGTTAGGAGAAATATTATTACTAAGGGTAGTATTGTTGAAACTTCTTTAGGTAAGGTTAAGATTACTTCTAGGCCTGGCCAGGAAGGTACTCTTAATGGTGTTTTAGTTTAATTCTTTTTATCTTGTTTAAACAAACACTACTTCTAAAGGTAAAGTTTTTAGAAAATAGTCTTATAATGAGTATATTGTATTATAATCCATTTGTCTTAGCGAAACTAGAATCTCTAAGCTTTCTTCAGGGTAGCAGATTAGTATATAAAGCATTGTTAAATGGTAAAGAAAGGTTTATAAAGTCTATAATCTAACAGATAACATGGAAAAGAATAAGCTAAAAGAAGTTTTACAAGATCAGCAAGATTTATTTGATAAAGTAGATGATCTTATCGAAAGAGAAGTTTCTTTAAAAGATTACATGAAAGGAAATGAAATAGTAATTATAACAGGCATTAGGCGATGTGGAAAAAGCTCGCTTTTGAAACTCATTTCAAAAAAACTTAATGAAAAATTTATTTATATGAATTTTGATGATATAAGGCTCACAGATTTTAAAGTAGAAAATTTTGAAGATATAGAAGAGATAGTTTCAGAAATATATGGAATAAAAACAAATGTGATCTATCTTTTGGACGAAGTTCAAAACGTGTCTTCTTGGGAGAGATGGGTAAATAACCTTTATGCGAAGAAGATTAAGGTTTTTGTTACTGGTTCAAACTCGAGTCTTCTAAGTTCTGAGATTTCCACATTTCTAACTGGTAGAAATAAAGTCATTAAACTATATCCTTTTTCTTTCAGAGAGTTTTTGCTATTCAAAAAAATTAAAGCAGATTATCAAACAACAGACGAGAGAAGAGCAGTTTCTCAGGCATTTAATAAATATTTTGAGAAAGGCGGATTTCCTTTAGTTATAATAAACGATGATTTAAGCCTTTCAAAACAATATTTTGAAGACATACTTAACAAAGACGTAATAAAAAGATATAATATCAAGAAAGTAAAAGAGCTTAAAGATTTAATTTTGTACTTATTCTCTAATGTTAGCAAGACTTATTCTTATTCAACATTAAAGCAAGTCTCAAGCATAAAGAGTTTGAGCATGATAAATAATTATATTGAACATCTAAAAAATGTTTTCGTTGCATCCACGATAAATAAATTTGACTATTCAATTAAAAAACAAAAAGTTTCTTCCTCTAAGTTTTATGTATTAGATAATAGCTTCTTAAAAACAGTGGCTTTTAATTTCTCAGAAAATGCAGGAAAAAGATTGGAAAACCTTGTTTTTATAGAATTAGTAAGAAGAGGAGCAGAAGTTTATTATCATGCAAAAAATAATGAATGTGACTTTATTATTAAAGAAGGACTTAAGATAACTAAAGCTATCCAAGTATGTTTAATCTTAGATAATGTAGTAACAAAAAAGAGAGAAATTGATGGATTGATTGAAGCTCTAAAAGAATATAAGTTAAAAGAAGGTTTAATTCTAACTCTTGATAAAGAAGAAGAGTTGATTTTAGAAGATAAAAAGATAACCATCAAGCCTGTCTGGAAATGGTTGCTTGAAAAGAGTTGAACTATTAACTTATCGGTTTAAACAATATTATCAATGCTGTTATTATTACTATTATCATTACTAGGAATATTATCCTTATTGGTGTGAATAATTCTTTTTTCTCTGCACCTTGTATATTATCCTGTGTTATTGGTTCTGCTTTTGGTAGCTCTCTTGTCTGGAATTGTGGCACATTGAATAATAGTACAACATTTCTCTCATTTGGATCTTCACTATAATGTAATGTGTCCTCTTTTATGAACATGAATGGTATTATCTTGTCATCTGTGAAATTTACTTTGTAATCATTTCCAAGTTTAAGTTCTATCTGCTCATATTTTCTTCCTCTTATTGATAATGATGCTGTTGTTTTTTCTGGAGTTATAGAATCTATCCTTATTGTATTATATGCTAATATTCTCTCTTTTGCATCATATGTGCTGAATTGTACTGTGCTTCCCTCTCTTATTTTTATAAAATTTCTTGTGTATTGATGTAAACTTAGTGTAAGGTTTTCTCCTTTTTCTAGATCTGTTATCTGATCTTCTGGACTGTATGCTGCAACTAGTACACTTAATAATATCATCATTAATAATATCTGTTTTATCATCGTAATCTTTGTATTATCTATTGTATTTTAAGCTTTATGGAAGTATTTTCTTGAGGTTTTAGGAATAGAATATAAAAGTTCTTACTATTTAATTATAATAAATAAAAATTTTTCATATCTAACATATTATTTTTAATTTGTGATGTTAACGTCGTTAATTAAGACTTTATGGTCAGTTTGCGGTCAAAAACACCCTTTACGGTCAAAGCCGGAATAATAGGAAGCTTTATAAAGAATCTAATCTACTTATATATAAAGGTTTTTATGAACTTATTAAGAGGTAGTTAAAATCGAGGGGGTTTTGACAACAAATGGCATCAGAATACATCAAAAAATGTCCGGATTGCGGAGGAACTAATTTACTTATCCAAAAAGATAGAGGAGAGGCTACTTGTAGAGATTGCGGTCTAGTTATTGAAGAAAAAATGATTGACTTCGGTCAGGACTGGAGAGAATTCAATGAAGATCAGGCTTCTAAGAAAAGAAGGACTGGAGCTCCTATGTCTTACACTAAGTTTGATAGAGGTTTAGGAACTGATATCGGACAGAAGGGAGATATTTATCAATTAAACGCTAAAGGTAAAAATAAATTTTTCAGATTAAGAAAATGGCAGCACAGGATTTCAACTGCTATTGAAAGAAACTTGAAATTAGCTTTAGCTGAATTAAAAAGAGTTTCATCTTATTTGAAATTACCAAAATCAGTTGAAGAAGAAGCAGCTAGGATTTATACTATGGCTGTTCAAAGAGGTCTAGTTAGAGGAAGATCCATGGAATCAGTTGTTGCAGGTTCTTTATACGCTTCCTGTAGACGTCACGAAGTTCCTAGGACTTTGGATGAATTATCTGAAGCTTCTGGTATTGATAAGAAAGAAGTTGGTAGAACTTACAGATTCATTACAAGAGAATTAGGTATTAGAATCTTACCAAGCAATCCAACTGACTATTTACCAAGATTTGTATCTGCTTTGAAATTATCAGCTGAAACTCAGAGTAAAGCTGTTGAAATTTTAAACAAAGCTAGAGATGCAGAGTTAACTTCTGGTAGAGGTCCAACAGGTATTGCAGCAGCTTCATTATACGTTGCAGCATTGATGAATAATGAAAAACGTACTCAGAGAGAAGTTGCTGATGTTGCTGGTGTTACAGAAGTTACAATCAGGAACAGATACAAAGAATTACTTAAGGAATTAAACTTGAAAGACAAGATCAAGAAAAAATTACTTAAAGAATTGGAAACTGAAGAAGGAAGTCCTGAAGCTACTTCTGAAGGTTAAGCTTTTAAATTTTATTTATTTTTATTAAATTATGAAATATATTTGTAAAGACGGAATTTACCACGATATTTCTGAAATTAGAGATTTGGATAATTTTGTTGTATCATTAAAAATTGCTTATTATAATGCTATTTCAGCTGATAGTTTTTATAGTATGACAAATAGGAAAGTAATTGAGACAGCAGGAGTTTTAAGAGGTAATAATCAGCTTCCTTTTATTATCCAGAATGATCTCACAAATAATTTAAGAATAAGAGATGGAGAAATAAGTGGTGAAATTTCTAGGATGTTTGTCGATTAGATTATCTAAATCTTTATTAATAATAATATATAATTATTTTTATGAAATACACTACTCAATTTAGGGTTATTGAATTTGATTATTTGGCTCTTAATGAAAAAGAAAAAGAGTTATTATTTTGGCTGAATTATGAATTTGATAATACAAGTTCCTGGACTGCTTTTGCAGAACGTACAACTCTTGGTATAGTTGAATATTCTAGAAGATTACACCCTGGTGCTTGGAGGAATTTTTGGTTATATCAAATTCATAATGATATGATAGGTAGGAAGGGGGTTAGAACTGGAGAGTTATCAGGTAAAGATATTTCTGAATTATTTACTGAATAATAATCTAAATCTTTATATACCATTTATTTTTAATCATGTTTATGTCAACTTTAGTAGCTTCATTATCAACAGGAAAGGGAACTTGGGCTCATGTCTCTAAATTAATTCAGGATGAGACTTGGGAAAAGATTTTCTTAGTCACTAATATGTTTGGTAAGGAAAATTTCTCTAACACTAAGAATGCTGAGATGATTATTATTGATGATAACAAAGAGATGGAAGAATTAAAGGAATTGATTTATAATTCATTAAAAGATAAAGTTAAAGATGTTGAAGTCTGTTTGAATTTTGTTTCAGGTTCTGGTAAGGAACATATGGCTACAATTTCAGCAGTTCTTAAGTTAGGTGTTGGTATTAGGTTTGTAGTTAGTTCTAAAGATGGTGTTAAGGAATTATAGAAACTAATTTAAATACTAATTTATTTCAAACAATATGGCTTATTGGATGAGGTATTTATTTTATTTAATTCCGGGTTATAGGGAAACCTATTCTTATAGGGGTGGAGATTTAAGAATTTATGTTGCATGGAAAAATCAGCTTTTAAATGAAATAAATTCTATAGAAAATAAAAAACAAAGAATCAATAGTTCTGAATTATTGCAAGATTTTGATTATGAAAAAATAGTTCTTAAAAAATGGAGCGAATCTATAAAAATATTAGATAAAAAAGAAATAGAATATTTAAATACAAAATTTAAACAAGAATTAATAGAAATAGATAGTGAATTACACAACTCTAATAAAAGGAGTCTTTTAAAAAATATTTTGAATGAGGATTTAGTAAACAATATTCGTTATAGTCTAGAGATTATTGCTTCTCAAATACCGAGTTTACAAGAAAGATTAAATTCAGAGGTTAAATCAAGGTGAAATTTAAGTTAATTTGTTTTGATATTGATGGTGTTATTTTTAAGGATGTTAATTTTTGGATGGAACTTCATAAAAGTTTTAATACTTTGGAAGAAGGTAAGATTTTAACTGAAAAATATCTTCATTCTGATTATCCAAGATTAATAGAAGAGGTTGTTGTTAAGTTATGGAAAGGTCGTGATGCTAAGCCTTATTTTGATTTAGTTAATTCTTTAGAATATCTTCCCGGTGTTAAACAAATGTTTGATTACGTTAAATCTAAAGGTTTTATTTCTGCTTTAATTTCAGCTTCTAGTCTTGAAGTAGCTCGTAGAGTCCAGAAAGATTTTGGTGTTGATCATATTTTCGCTAATGAATTGATTATTAAGAATAATAAAGTTTCTGGTGAATTTCTTTGGCCTTTAGGTGCCGGTAAGGAAAAGAAAGCTTATATAATAATGAACTTATGTAATGATTTAAATATATCTCCTAAAGAAACAATTTACATTGGTGATTCTGATAAGGATATTGAAGCTTTCAAGGAAGTTGGTTTATCTATTGCTTTTAATAGTTCTTGTAAAGAATTAAAAGATATAGCAACTTATGTTGTTGATTCTAATGATCTATCTAAAGTTTTACATTATCTTCCAAAATAATTAGAAATTTTTCAGTTTTTTTTTGAGTGAAGTTTACAAATTTTAGGATATAATCTAAAGATTTCCTGTGGAAATGATTTAAACTGTCTTCTCTCCACTGGACACGACACGGACGCTCGCCAGGTTTATATATTCTAAAATTATTATATCATAATGGACTCACATAATGCTATTGCAGTTTTTGAAGGAAAAAATATAAGAAAAACATGGTATAATAACGAGTGGTGGTTTTCTGTAGTTGATATTGTGGGAATTCTTTCAGAAAGTCAAGATCCCAGAAATTATTGGAAAGTACTAAAAAATAGGTTAAATGAAGAAGGAAGTGAGATGGTTACAATTTGTAACCAACTGAAATTGTTAGCTTCTGATGGTAAAAACTATGAAACTGATTGTATTAATACAGAAGGTGCTTTTAGGATTATTCAGTCTGTTCCTTCTAAGAAAGCAGAGCCTTTCAAATTATGGTTAGCTAAAGTTGGTTATGAACGTGTTCAAGAGATAGAAAATCCTGAATTAGCTCAGAAGAGAATGAAAGATTTATACAAAGCTAAAGGTTATTCTGATGATTGGATTGAGAAAAGAGTTCGTGGAATTGCAGTTCGTCAAGAACTTACTGATGAATGGAAAAAACGAGATGTTAAGGAAGATGTTGAATTTGCTATTTTAACTAATGAAATAAGCAAAGCAACTTTTGGTAAAACAGTTGAAGAATACAAAAGTTTCAAAAATTTAAAGAAAGAAAATTTAAGAGATCATATGAACGACCTAGAACTAATATTCACAATGCTAGGTGAGGCATCAACAACTAGAATAACTAAAAATAAAGACGTTCACGGTTTATTGGAGAATAAGAAAGCTGCTAAGAAAGGTGGTAAAATAGCAGGAGATGCTAGAAAAAAGTTAGAAATAGAATCAGGAGAAAAAATAGTGACTAAAGATAATTACTTAAATGAACCTGAAGAGTTGAAAAGAAAGAAATTATCCAAGAAATAATAGGTTTTTTATCATCAATAACTTTTTAAAACATTGAAGATATATCTTTATCATGTCAGATTTATTCAAGGATATATTGCATAGTGATGAATCATTGTTCCTTAATCCTCAGTTCTTAGACTCTGATTTCATCCCTCCTATTATTAAATTCAGGGAAAATGAACAACAGTATATTGCGCAATGTATTAAACCAATATTGATGAAACGTGATGGTAAGAATCTTTTGATTAAAGGCTCTCCAGGTATTGGTAAGACTCTGGCTTCTAGACATGTTTTATCTGAATTAAAGAAAGATTCTAATGATGTATTCTGTGTCTATGTTAATTGCTGGAAAAAAGACAGTTCTTTTAAAATCCTTAATGAAATGTGTTCTCAGTTGAATTATAAGTATGTTTTCAATAAAAGCTTTGATGTCTTGATGAAGGATATATGTGCTCTTATTAATGAAAAATCTTTAGTTATTGTATTGGATGAGATTGATAGATTGACAGATAATACTATTCTTTACTCTTTATTAGAGGATATTTACAGAAAATCTATTATCATGATCACAAATGATGATGAGTTCCTTTCAAGTATGGACGCTCGTATTAAATCTAGGATGATTCCAGAAACATTAGAATTCAAGACTTATAATGCTAATGAGATTGATTCTATATTAAGAGAAAGAGCAGAATATGCTTTTGTAAAGAATGTTATGGATGATGAATGTTTTGAATTAATCTCGGAAAAGACTTTTGAATTCAAGGATCTTAGGACTGGTTTATTCTTGTTGAAAGAATCTGGTGAGGTGGCTGAATCATTAAGTTCTAGGAAAATAACTCCTGAACATACTATGAAGGCTTTGGAAAAACTTAATGCTTCTATAATCAAAGAAGTCAATGATGATAATAAGGATGTTATTGATCTTATTAAACTGAATTCAGGTAAGACTACAGCTGAAATTTTTAAGGAATATGAATCTAAGTATGGCAAATCTTACCGTACTTTTCAGAGAAAGATAAAGGATTTAGAAAAGATGAACATTATCACTCTTAAAGAATTGAATAAAGGTCGTGAAGGACGTTCTACTGTTGTTGAATTCAATCAGAAGATGCTTGCTGATTATTAAAATTTGATTTCATCAAGCTTTAATGGGTTCTCTTCCACATTCTTTGCTTAATTTTTCGAAGCTCTTTTCATAATATGAGTATACAACTGCTATATCTGGCCTGCATCCATTTGACCATCTTTCCTTGGTATAATGTCTAAAACTAGGCAGATTATGGACTAATGGTCTTGATTCATCGCAGCTGCTGTCTTTAATGTCTTTTGTTATATAAAATAGATTTCCCCAATCATCAATTATTAATACTGTTCCGTGGTTCTCACATAAATTTTCAAGTCTTACCTGTGTTAGAACTCCGTTAGCACCGGAACTTGGGTTATCTTCACGTGCCCTGTCTGTTATTACATAAGGAAGTTGATTCATTTTGTATTGTTTTATTTTAAAGATTAGCCTTTATATTTAAAATTTACCCTTTCATTTCCTTACCAACCGCATTATTTTGCCATCTCTCCACTGGACACGACACGGACGCGCGCCAGGTTTATATACAAAGTTTCATACTTATATTATAACACTTAGGAGGTGCCAACAATGCTGCCAACAGAACTTGAACTTGAATCAGTATCCAGGCTTTTTAGTATTCAGATGAGAAGACTTCCATTGAACAGGACTTTTAACTTATCTTTGAAGAGGAGGTAAATATGAGAAGCAAAAAACACCTTAAGATGTGGGTAGAGGAACTATTGGTTAATGATGAGATTAGCCCTGAAGAAGAAGGTTTTTTGATGGGTTATATGGATCTTGATGAATAGAAAGGTTTAATTTATTTTATTTCTATTAATTTTTATGAAAATTTTAGCTTTTACTGATACTCATGCTGATATTGAAGATTTAGATAAGATTAAAGCAAAAGCATTGAAAGAAAAACCAGATATTCTTGTTTGTTGCGGTGATATTTCAGTTTTCGGTAATGGATTGAATTTTGCTTTAAGTTTCATTAATGACCTTAAGATCAAGACTTTAATTGTTAAAGGTAATCATGAAACAGCTAAAGCACTTGAAGATTCATGTTCTAGATTCAAGAATATAGTAAACCTAAGCAATTATGGTATCTATGAATCAGGTGATTATGTTTTCTTTGGTTATGGTAATAATGGTTTCTCTCATACTGATGAAAAATTTGAAAAATTATCTTGTAAATTCATTAAATCTTTTGACAAGAAGAAAAAATTAATTTTTATTACTCATGCACCGATATATAATACTAAAGTTGATAAACTTCCTACTGGGCATCATGGTTCTTTGAGTTCAAGAAGATTTATAGAAAAAGTTCATCCAGTATTGACATTATGCGGTCATTTTCATGAAACATTTAAAGTTAAGGACAAGATTAAGAATTCTTTAATAATAAATCCCGGACCTGATGGAATGATTATAGAAATTTAAAAAGAAAAAGAGTTTATCTCTTCTTCTTTTTTGCTTTACTTGACTTACTCTTTGTTTTTTTCTTTTTTACTACCAAAATAACACCTCTTTTTCCCAGTCGAAGACTTAGGAATATATCACCTATCACTATTCATGAATGAATTTGTTTATATAGTTTGCTGTTTTTATGCTCGTAAAAATATTTTTTGGTAATTTGAAAATATTATTTTTTCAACTTCTTCTATTTCCATGTTTTTTATTTTTGCAATTATTTTTATTGTCTCTTTTATATTGCTGGGTTCTGATCTTTCTCCTTTTACAGGACTTAAATATGGTGCATCTGTCTCTGTTAAAATATTATTTAATGACACTCTCTCAACTAATTCTTGGAAATGTTTTAATCTTGTTATCACAGCAGGTATTGAGAATGAATATCCTAATTGTTCTGCTCTCTTTGCTAATTTTAAACTTCCAGTAAAACAATGTAATACAACTCTTCTTGCTTTTTCATCTTCTAATATATCTATACACTCCTTTTCTGCTTTTCTTGTATGTATTACTATTGGTTTATCTATCTCTTTTCCTAATCTTATTGCTTTCCTGAATGCAACTTTTTGTTCTTCTAATCTTGAATCTTCTACAGAATTATCTAATCCTATCTCTCCTATAGCTATTATTTTATCTTTATTTTTCTTTATGAACTCTATTTCTTTATCAACATCTATCTTTTCAACTTCTCTTATCACATCATCTTTGAATCCTAAACCAACGGCATCTAACGGATATATTCCTAGTGATGGTTTTATTATATCATATTTCTTAGCCAGTTCAAGGACTTTTTCATTTGTTGAATGATTTACTCCAGATACAACTAATGCAATTAATCCTGCTTCTTTAGCTCTTTTTATTACTTCATCTAAATCTTTTGAAAAATGGTCAAAATAAATATGACAATGAACATCGATTAACATAAAAATTAGTATTTATCATTCTATATAAATATTTATATAATAACAATTTCAGATTTTATTAATGGAAGTTAAGTTATTTGTTGCTGCTAAAGCTTTTGTTATTCATGATAATAAAGTTTTGATATTAAGAGAATCAATTAAATATAATGATGGTACTCAGATTGGTAAATATGGTGAAGTTGGAGGAAGAATTACTCCTGGTGAATTTTTTAATGATTCGTTATTAAGAGAAGTTAGAGAAGAAACAGGATTGAATGTTCAGTTAGGAAAACCTTTTCATGTTGATGAATGGAGACCTGTTAAAAATAATGAACAATGGCATATTATTGCTACATTCTTTGAATGTTTTGCAGATTCTGATAATATAACCTTGAGTGAAGATCACGATAAATTTGAATGGATTGATCCTAAAGAATATAAAATTATAATTTAATTAGCAATCTATTTCCTGCTTTTGAAGCGTACTTAAAAAAATAATTATTTAAAAATAAATCTTCCAAATATTAGGTATAGTAAATACAAGAATAGTATTGTCATAAGAACTATTAAGATAGTATTGCTAGAATCTCCTTTTTTTCCTTTCATCTTATGAATCTTCCAAATATTAGGTATAATAGCATAATAAATAATACAGTAGCCATTATTATTAATATTGTCTTATTAGCATCACCATCTGTGTTCATTTTTTCATCACCATTGATAACTTTCCATTTTGTTCGGAAATATTATTTTCAATTTTATTAAATCTTCTCTCCATATCTAGACTTTTGTTTAATTCATTTATATTTTTTGTGTTAATGTCTATTTGACTAAACTTGTCTATAAATATTATAATCATAAGTAAAGCTATTATAGAGATTATTATGATGTATAGGTTATCTGGAGTTATAATTATTCCTGCAGCAGCTATTAAAGTTAAGATTAGTGATACAATAGTTGTAGTCCTATTGAATAAATTCTCCATGAAAATAATTACATTTTACAATTTATAAGTCTTATTTACTAATTTCCGTAAATCTTTCAATTATAATAGCATCATCAACGGACTAGCAATAAATTTAATTAATTTCCATATGAATGGCCACATATTGAATAATATCAATGCAAATATTATGAATGATATAAAACTTAAATATCTCATTGCTTTCTTCTTATCTTTAGTAAAGTATAATGCTGCGACATAGAACATTCTTCCACCATCTACTGGTCCTAATGGTAATAAATTAAACAATCCAACACCTAGACTTATATTGAATACCCAGAATAATAATAATCCTATCCACGCATATACTGGATATATTTTTTTATATTTTTCTTTTACCTCTGTCTTATATCCTGATATTCCAACTCCTAATACTGCTTCATTTTTTTCATTATTTCCTAATTCAATTTCATAACTTCCCTTATCTGTTTTAACATTTATTAAATCACCAACATTATGTTTTTTCAATACATCAAAATCATTTATATTATCTATTTTTACATAATCTATCTCTTCAATTACATCTCCTACTAATATCCCTGATTTGTTTATCTGAAAATTACTATCTAAACTTGCTATCTGAACTCCATTCACATCAACCATATGTGATGCTATTGGTGATACTACAAATCCTATTAATGCTAATAATATGAATGCTAATATAATATTTGAGAATGGTCCGGCTGATATTACCTGTAACTGTTCTCTTGTTTTTTTCTTCTCTAATTGTTTTTCATCAGGTTCTACAAATGCTGCTAATAATGATCCTAAGAATGCAAATCCTGTTGATTTTATTTTTACTTTTATTAATCTTGAATATATTCCATGGCAGAATTCATGTATTGTTGCAACAATTAATATTGATATTATCCAGTGCCAGAATGATAATTTCGGTAATCCCGGAACGTCTACTCCTGGTAATACTGGTGCTAATCCTGGAGGTCCAGTTGGTATGACTATTAAATTATAAGCACTTTTGAATAAGAAAAACATTGTTAATCCCATTCCTAAGAATCCTATAACTATGCTGATATTTCCAAGAATGTTTAATGTTTTTGGGAATTTTATTGCAATCTTATCCATTAATTTTATTCCAATTTTTGTTTTATATAATGCAAATACTCTCCATTGTACCTCAAACTTATTTCTGTAAACTCTGAATATTGTATATAGAACTAAATAGAATACTAGTAATAATATTAAATCCCAATTCATTTATTTCATCCTCATCTAAGTTTTTTAAATCAGTTGATATAAAAATGTTTCTACTTCTCTTTTAATTTTCTTATCTCTTTTTCTATATCTTCTAAATCTTCAGTTTGAGCTTCTGCTTCTACCAAAATTTCATCTAATTTGTCTCTGTAATCATATATTTGATCAATGTTTTCATCTTCTAACTCGTTTTTTTCTATTTCTTCTATAAGTTTATCATTCTCTTTTTTTATCTTTTCCAATTTATCTTTAGAATTTTTTCCCACATTTTTTCTATATGAAAACTGCTCACTGAGCTGCTCTATTACTTCGTTTCTATATTCAGGATCATTAGGGTTTCCTTAGGTATTAAGCTTTGGAATGCAGAAATAGACTCTATACTTGCAATAGAATTAGGTAGGCGTTCACAAATTAATCCTAGTGATTCCTCAGTCTCTATCCCATTTCTATATTTTAGTAAAGCTAACTCTAAATCAGGATGTTTTCTTATCTCTCTTAAAATTTTTGGAAATGCTTTGTATTCTTCACTTCTTTCTTGCCATATGTCTAAATTTATTTCTGATAAGGAAAATCCTTGCCATGTTTTAATCTGTCTTTCTATTCTTGTTTTTAATTTTTCTAATTCTAATTTTTTCTTTTCTAACTCTTCAATTTGTTCTATTGCTTGTTTCCATGTTGGTTGTGGAGTGGTTCTCCTTCCAGAATCTCTGATTGTTTTTGGTTTTTGTGGTGTTGGTTGTGGTATCTGTTGTTGTAATGTTACGATCTCTTGATTATATTCTTCAGTTTTTTCTGCCAATTTAGGTAAAAATGAAAAATAGACAGCGATTAATCCAGTACCAACGCCTACAATAGTCTTTTTCTTATGTTTTCTTAAGAAATCAAATAAACCCATATCTTTTCTAAATTTTTTATATTTAATAATCTTATGTTATTATATAATGATTATATCAGATTATAACAATATTTAACAAACATTCTTTTAGTTTAGATATATGAAAAGAACTGATTTTTCTAGAGAATCTCAAATAGTTGGTAGAGATTTTAATGAACTGATAAGAAAATATGGTGGTAAGGCTGCTGGTCTTCATTTAGCTGAGAAAATATTTCATGATAGTCGTAACTTCATGTCAGATTCACCAATAATACCTAGGAGTGCTGCAATTACTACATCCCTTTATGATATTGCAGAATCTATATTAAAAAATGCTATTCCTAAACCTTTGGAATGGTATAAAGAGAAATATAAAAATAATCCTTCATGGCAGGTAAATAATGATAAAACAGCTATTCTAAATTCTGATATTTCAGATGTTCTCTATACTGATGAAAATTTTATGAAAGAATTAAATAAAAATCTTAAAAATTGCAGAAGAAAATTTCATTTGTATCAATTTGATTATGAATATCATTTAAGATCTTCTTCAACTATTGAAGATTTTGTTGATGACAGGTATTTTGGTACTTTCACAACTTTGCAGAGGAAAGAAGTTTTTAATAAAAGTAAGAGAAGAGGTAAACTTCCTTTAGCTGCTGATATTGTAGAATTGATTAAATGGTTCTATACTATGAAACATCATACTAATGGTAGTTTTGAATTAAGTGATGAAGATTCTCTTGGTATGATATTGATGGAATCTATTCCAGGTCTTCATGTTATATCTTATTCTTCATATCCAGAAATACCAGGCTCTCCTGTTGTGCATGAAGTTTCAAAAGTTTCTCATTATGAAGATTCAGCTCCTAATCCACTTGTATTTATAAAAGTTCATGGCAATAATATTAATGATATAGAGGTTATTCCTGCAACATCAAATGCTTATTTTATATTAGATCCTAAAGAAGAACTGCATATGCATAGTGCAACTACAAAATCTTATCATGAATTCGAAAATCCGTTTGATATTAATGGTGTTAGATCTCCTATATCATTTGAGGATATAAGAAAACTTAGTCGTAATGCAAGGACTTTAGAAAATGTTTTGGGTTATAGTGCTAATACTGAAACGATTTTATTTAATAATGGAGGCTCTTATTATACACATTATCTTGTTCAGTTAAGGCCTGTTCCTGTTGTAGAAAACTTTTCTCAACTTAAAGACCCAGATCCTTCACTTCATGTTCTTGCTGAAACCCCTTTTGTTTATGGTGCTTTTAATTATCGTGCTCCTGTTCTATTTACTGAAGATAAAAATGTTGCAGCTTACACTCCTGGTATATCAATAGAAAAGCCTGTTATTGTATATGGCTCTGAATCTCGTAAAGGTCACAGGTTATTTTTTGATAATAAAGGAGATAATTGTGTTGCAATGATTAATCCTGAACAAGGAAGGACTTTAAGTCATGAACACAGTATATTTCCAATGTTTGGTGCAGATAGAAATAAATTTCACGCTATTGGTGTTCCTCAATTGTCTGATTTGTTTACTAAACTAATACCTACAAATTATCCATTATTGAATGGTCAATTACCTAGAGGTTTTAGAGAGTCTCCTTTCTCTTTGGTTATTGAATCTGATGGTAGAAATGGAAGAGTCTCTGTTCCTAAAGAATTTTTAGAACTTTATAAAAATACAATATATGTTGAACCTAAAACTTATGAAGAATTCTAGAATTTACTTCTTTCTCACAGTTCTTAATGCTAATGATCCGCAGCTTCTGCATGTTACCATCCCTCTTCTTACTTTTGAAGGATCTGCTCTCTTTCTACTTTTACATTTTCTGCATACGAATATGTTCTTGTACAATCTTTGATTTGCTTCTGGGAATTTTACCATGTTTTACTTTCCTTGTTTCATTACTTTTTTATCCATTACTATCCAGTATACTACTTGTCCATTCTCTTTTATCTGGTCTTTCATCTCTTCTGGAATCTCTAGATCAAATGTTTCGTAAGTCTCATTATCCATTACATTTGCTTTTCCTGAGCCTACTGATAATACTTGTGCTATCTTTTTCTCTATGATTGGTACAACTACATTATCGCTTCCAGGATATAATTCGATTCTCTTCTGTCCGTCGATTATTCCTACAGCTTCTATCCTGCATTTTGCAGATCCATGTTTTCCTGTCTTGCTGGTTTGTATGCTTTTAACTACGCATGCTTGATTCTGGAAAATTACATAACTTCCTACTTTCAAGTTTCCTGCTGTTGTTAATCTTGTCTCTGCCATTGTTTGTTGTAGACTACGTATTCTTTATAAATGTTTCTCAGCTTTGAAGTACCTATTTTTATTTTAACAAAAAACTTTAAATATACTATACTTTTACTCCAATTTATGGTTTTGACTAAAGAATCTGACTTTGTTGAGATTGATTATGTAGGCAGGATTAAGGATTCTAATAAAATATTTGATTTAACTTCTGAAGCTTTGGCTAAAAAAGAAGGCATTAAGAGTATTGGTCATCATCATTATGGTTCTAAAGTTATCTGTCTTGGTATGAATAATATTCTTTCTGCTATTGATAAGTTCTTGATAAATAAAGAGACTGGTAAGACTTATACTCTTGAATTATCTCCTGAACAGGCTTTTGGAAAAAAAGATCCTAAATTGATGAAAATCTTTCCTGTAGATGCTCTAAAAAAACAGAATATTAATCCTGTTCCTGGTCTGCAGATTAATGCTACAGGTCTTTTAGGAACTATTGTGAATGTTGCAGGTGGTCGTGTTACTATTGATTTCAATCATCCTTTAGCTTCTAAACACTTACTATACGAGATAACAATTAATAAAATAGTATCTGATGATAAACAAAAAATTTCTTCATTAGTCCAATCATTGATAGGATTGCATGATCATGACTTTGCAGTTGATATTGAATCTAATAAAGCAGTAATAAACTCAGGCACTAAGCTTCCTAAAGACATTAAAGATGTTTTTACAAAAAAAGTTAAGGCAATTATTCCTAGTATTGATGTCTCATTTAGCGAATAAAAAAATCTTGTTCTACCATAATTAAATTTAAATATGAGTAAAAATTAATGTTTTCATGGAAGGAATTTTACGTTCAGCTAATGAAAGAGCATCTCAGGCTAGTTTTAAGCAGGCTCCTAAAAAAGTCACTGCTGTTGATGAGGAATTAGAAGAATTATTAACTAAACAGAAAGCTAAGATAAAAGTTATTGGTTGCGGTGGTGGTGGTAATAATACTATTAATCGTATGTCAGAAGTTGGTATTGCTGGTACTGAGACTGTTGCTATCAATACTGATGCTCAGGATTTATTATATACAAATGCTAATATTAAGATTTTAATTGGTAGAGAATTAACATCTGGTCTTGGTGCTGGTTCTATTCCTAAAGTTGGAGAGGATTCAGCTAAAGAAAATGAAAAAGAGATCAGGGATGCTATTCACGGTTCAGATATTGTTTTCATCACTTGTGGTTTAGGTGGTGGTACTGGTACTGGAGCAGCTCCTGTTGTTGCAGAATTAGCTAAGAAACAAGGAATATTAACAGTTGCTATTGTTACTTTACCTTTCGCTATGGAAGGTCAGAGAAGATATGCTAATGCTCTTTCTGGTTTAGAAAAACTAGAGACTGTCGTAGATACTTTAATTGTTATTCCTAATGATAAACTGATTGAATTATGTCATGACTTGCCTTTACATACTGCTTTCAAAGTTGCAGATGAAATTTTAACAAATGCAGTTAAAGGTATTGCTGAACTAGTTACAAAACCTGGATTAGTTAATCTTGACTTTGCTGATATAAAGACAGTTATGGGCAAAGGTGGAGTTGCTATGATCGGTGTCGGTGAATCTGATTCTGATAATAGAGCTATTGAATCTGTAGAAAAAGCAATTCAGAATCCTTTATTAGATGTTGATATTACAGGAGCTAATGGTGCTTTGATTAATATTTTAGGTGGCCCTAACATGACTCTTGATGAAGCTAGGAAAATTGTTGAGACAATTACTGAAAGATTAGATGAAGATGCAAGAGTAATTTGGGGAGCTCAAATCTCTGAAGATTTAGAAAATACTATCAGGACATTATTAATTGTTACAGGAGTTACCTCACCTCAGATTTTCGGTGCTAGAAAAAACGCTCATAAAGGTGAAGTTAAGAAAAAAACTATTGAATCAGAATTAGGTATTGATTTTATTGAATAA
>JBBSWW010000040.1:0-39175 GCA_038046085.1 Nanobdellota archaeon
TTATATGACAGAACATATATATATAAATTATGCGTTATTTTTGTCTTATACTATAACTAATTGATGTAACTGCTAAGTAACTACAAATTCTCTTTAAAGCGTAATATATAATAAACATAAAACAGCATCGGAATTTAAAGTAAATAATTAGCACATTAAATTAAATACAAAGATATTTAAAGAAGGTTTCTGCATTGTTAATAATGGTAAAAAAGCTGGTGTCTAGAGATACTCCTTTAGCTGAAATTACTTTAAGAAGATATGAAAAACCTAATTTAGAAAATAGGAGAGATTTTATTAAAAAAGTGTGTTTATCTATTGGATTATTACAACCAGGAGATTCTAGAGATGTTATTGTTGATATTTTTCATGTATTATTAGATACTAAACAAGAATTAGATTCTGATACTTTACAAAAATTAGTTATTGAATATAGAAAAAGATCAAAATTAGAATTGAATGGTATTGCTCAGTCAAATATTAGAAGACAATTAAGAAGACTAAGAGAATTATTTTTAGTTGAGAAAATAAAAAACAATTACAGGATTTCCGAAAATGAAAATTTACATGTTATTTTTGAAGAAAAAATTAAAAAGTTCTATTTGAATTCTATTGTTACAAGAGTTGAAGAATATTTTAAAGCTTTGAAATGATTTAATATATTAGGATTATTAAATTTTTATTTTAATTATTAAACAAAAAGTATTTATAATATAAGTACATAAAAGTTTTATGAAAAAAATTATGATATTAGTATTTAGTTTATTTATTATTAGTCTATTTTTATTGGGGTGTTCTAAAAATAATGATATAAAAAATAGTCTCAATACTATTAACAATGAAAAAGGATCTTCTGCTCAAGATTTTGAAGTTCAGCTAGTTGATGGAAGTATTTTTAGATTAAGTGATTATAAAGATAAGAAACCTGTGATTATAGAATTTTGGGCAACATGGTGTCCTTTTTGTAAGCAAGACTTTAATACAGTAAAAAATATTTATCCTAAATATAAAGACGATGTAGAATTTATTGCTATAGATCTAGATTCTGGTGAAGATGCTGAAACAATTAAAGATTATATTAAGAAAAATGGTTTAGATGACATAAAATTTGCAGCTGGTAAAACTAAGATATTAAGTGATTATAGTGTTACTAGTACAACAACAAAGTATGCTATAGGAAGAGATGGAAAAATATTATGGAAGGGTAGCGGAGCTATAGACTCTGATTCCTGGGAATTAATATTTAAAGGTTTAAAAGATAGTTAAAATGATAGACTTAACATTTATTATTTTTGCTTTTTTTGCTGGCATGGTTGCTTTTTTTGCTCCATGTTCCATAGTGTTATTACCTGGATATATAGCCTATTACATAAGCAAAGGAGAAAGTTCTGAATTAAATAATCTGCAAAAATTAGTTAAAGGTTTAAATTTTGGCTTGATTACTATAGCAGGTTTCTTTACAGTTTATGGAATTTTTGGATTACTGATAATACTTTTAGGACAGTTTATAAAAAAGTTTATTCCTTCAATAACAATATTTTTTGGGATTAGTTTAGTAATTATAGGTTTTTCAATGTTATTAGGTAAAAAGTTTTCTATAAATTTTAATTTCAGATTTAATAATGAAAAGAATAGTTTATACTTTTTTGGTATAGCATATGCTATTTCATCTTTAGGATGTGTTTTTCCTATATTCTTAACAATAATATTACAGTCTATAGTTGAAAAGAATATCATATTAATAATTAGCCCATTAATCACTTACATATTAGGTATAAGTAGTTTAATGATTATCGTAACATTATTAGTTATTTATTCAAGAAGTTTTGTTAATAATAGAATAAAGAAGGTTTTACCTTATATAAACTATTTAAGTGCTTTAATATTAATAATTGCTGGAATTTATATGATTTACTATCAATATTTATTATTTATTTAATATATCCTTTAAGTATCATTAATCCTAAAGTGTTTAATCTGACTTTCAATTTTCCTTTTTCCTCTTTTGTATCCACTAACCCTAATGTTTTCAATCCATCAGATTTTGACGTTCCATTTATATGATAAGATATTAACGGCAGACTCATATTTAATTTTTTACTAAGATCATAAAGTTCTGTTGTATTATCTACGTTATTATATAATATCTTTAATATGGATAGCTTTTTTTCTGTTAATATATTATAATACGAAAACTTTAACACTGGAAGGAACATGATTTCATTATTTTCTGTTATATCAAATGCTCTTATTCCATTAACAAATGTAGCACATGTAGCTGCACATTTCATACCACCTTCTGCTGATCCAACATTAACTATTAAGTTTTGTTCCATATCTATATTTTTTATCTCTCCAATACTTCTAAATACTTCTTCCCAACTATTAGACTCTAAATTTTTTATATTTACATGTATCTGGAATTTTTCTAAATCTTTCCTTATTTTTTCTGCTTTACTTATATGTTCTAAACAAACTAATAATATTACTTTTTCTGTAACTAGTTCTTTGATTCCTAGATAAACAGCATCTAAATTATTTCCTAAAGGCACTATAATTGTATTTTTCATTATAATACATTAAACTCTTAACTATTTAACTTTTTCTTTAATTATTAAATTTTTATTTTAATAAAGGACATTAACTTTTTATATAGTTGATATAATCAGATTATATGGTTCAAAGTGAGAAAAGAGGTTTTGATATTATTATATATAAGACTTCTACATGTCCTTATTGTCATATGGCTGAAGATTTTCTAAAAGAAAACAAAATAAAGTTTAAATCAATAGATGTTGGTGAGGATCCTAAAGCAGCTGAAGAAATGATTAAAAAAACAGGTCAGATGAGTGTACCAGTTATAGAAATAAATAAAAAAATAATAATAGGATTCGATAAGATTGCAATAAAAAAGATATTAGGTTTGGTATAAACATATAAAAATGATAAGCCATAATAAAGTTCCAGTTTTTGAATACAACAAGATTACAAACTATATTTACATAGGAACTAATATGTGCTGCCAGTTTCATTTTAATCGTGAATTAATAAGGAAAGGAATAAGAGCAGATCTAAGTCTTGAAGAAAAAAGATTGGATCAACCATTTGGTGTTAAATATTATTTATGGATACCTACAAAAGATCATTATATCTCTAGTTTTAGTCAATTATTAGTCAGCATTAAATTCTTAAAAGAACTAGAAAAACAAAAAATTAAGTGCTACATACACTGCCAAAATGGTCATGGAAGAGCACCTAGTTTAGTGGCAGCTTACTTCATTAGTAAAGGTATGAGTATTGAAGATGCTATAAAATTTATTAAAGATAAAAGACCATCTATACACCCAAATAGAAGACAGATAAAAGCTTTAATTAACTTCAAAAAAAAGTATAAAGATGAAAACTATTCCTAAAAGTTTAAAAAATTGGTTTATGATACACTTTATAATAGATTATATATTCGGAATATTATTGATTATATCTCCAGAGTTTATATTAAAAATTTTTAATTGGACAACAATAGATCCTATAACATCAAGGATAGTAGGTGCTGCACTAATAGGAATAGGAAGTATTTCATTATTAGAAAGAAATAGTACAATAGAGACTTATAAAGTATTATTAAAGTTAAAAATAATATGGTCATCTCTAGCGATATTAGGAATATTATTATCAATAAAAGAATCATCAAAAAGTATATGGATAATTTTTATGATATTTTTGATATTTAATATTTTATGGATATATTATTACAGGAAAATAAATGAAAAATAGAAAGTATTACCAATGCAGAGAATGTAGGTTATATTATTTAGATAAAGATTTAGCAATTAAGTGTTAGTCATAGTGTAAAAAACATCATAGTTGCAATATAGAAATTATAAAATATTCTGTTAAAAAATAAGTTTATCAGTTAAAGCTATATTTTATAATATCAAAGATTTATCTATAAGTATGAATCAAGAAAGAAAAGATGTAATTAAAATAAGTAGCATAGGTGCATTTGTGGCTTCATTATGTTGTTTTGCTCCAATCATCCTTATTTTGATTTCCTTAGGACTTACATTCATTGGTATAGAAATTGGCTTTTCAAAACAAGATGCAGGTTCTTTAGCTAATGTTTTATATGAATCTTATAAGTGGTTATTTAGAAGCCTAGGTATATTATTAATTATTTTAGGATTAAGTATTTATTTCTATAAAAGATACAAAAACAAGTTTAAAAATTGTAGTCTTGATGAAAAGAAAAGATTAAGGAATAAAGTCATTAATTTGATAGCATTATCAATAATTATTGGTTTTTTTATTTATTTGGTTTGGTTATATATTATTTTAGAGATAATAGGAATTGTGCTTGGTATTTGGGGTTGAATCAAGTTTTTGAGTAATTTAATTAACACAATTCTTTTTCTTTCCTTTAATAAAATTATTTATATTATCTACTGTTGTCTCTGTTATTCTCATTAAAGCTTCCTTTGTATCATATGCTATATGTGGTGTTATTATGACATTATGTTTTCTTAATATTTTATGATCCTCATTTACTATTAAGCTCTCATTTCTATGCATATGTTTATCTTTCATCATCTCATCTTCATCTTCTAATACATCTAATCCTGCTCCTGCGATTATTTCATTATTTAATCCATATAGTAATGCATTAGTATCTATTAATGGCCCTCTTGCTGTATTGATTAGATATGCTCCTTTTTTTATTTTATTTATATTATTTAAATTTATGATATGTCTTGTCTCTTCATTTAGTAAACAATGTAATGTTATTATATCTGATTTGTTTAATAATTCATTTAGTTTTACATATTTGAATCCTAATTTTTTCTCTAATTTCATGTCAATTGTATGAGAACATGCTATGACATTCATATCAAATGATTTAGCGATTCTTATTACATGTTGTCCTATGTGTCCTGTTCCTATTACACCTATTGTTTTTCCTTTTAAGTCAAATCCTCTTAATCCATTTTTCCTGAAATCATCTTCTCTTGTCCTGTCAACTGCTTCTACTATTCTTCTGCTTAAAGCTAAGATTAATGCAAATGTATGCTCAGCAACAGTATTTTCTCCATAGTAGGGTACATTATAGACTTTTATATTAGAGCAAGCATTTAGATTTATATGATCATACCCTGTTGACATTGTCATTATTGCTTTTAAATTTTTTAATTTTGATACTAGTTCATAATCCACTTTATGATAGATAAATATGCACAATATCTCAGTATCTTTTATTAGTTTTAGATTATTATTGTTTATCTCTTTTAAGAATTCTAATCTATGTTTTTTTAATTTTTCTTTAATATGCTTTTCTTGCCAATCTTCTAATCCTAAAAATGTTATTTTCATCCTCTTTCTAATATAGAATTTAATTTTATTATCTTATATAACTTTTGTTTAACTTATTATGAGTTTTCCTCTTAACATATCCATTGAACATCTGAATTTGTAAGTTCCTTCTTTAGTTGTATCTATTGTTATTGTTCTTGTCTCTCCAGGTGGGACTATTTTTTCTATCCCTAATTCTGGGAAGATTATATCTGATCCGCATCCTGCATTTATATCTGATATTAAATTAATTCTTAATGGTATTCCTTTCTTTGCTTTTATTATATTTGGTACATATGAATTTGCTGTTATTAAAAGATCAACCTCTTGATATCCATCTTTTATTACTGCTGTTGTTTCTTTATCTAAACTTTGTAATCCTGTTGGTAATTTTAATCCATTATTTTCTTGTATATCTATTTGTGTATTCTCATTTAATTTAAAATCTAAAGCTATACTTGCTCCTATTAATACTATAAATATAATTAAACTATAAATCCAGAATTCTGTATGTTCTGCTTTTACATTGTCTTTTTTTGCGCATCCGCATCTTACTGTATAGATTATTCCTAGTATTGTTATTATGAATATGAACATCATATATGGCATGAATATCTCAATATTGAATGGTCTTACCATCTGTCCTGTCATAGCTCCCATGATCCCACCCATAGGTCCTGCCATTACGCCTTCCATTACCCCTAGATGTCCACCTAGTCTTCCAAATGGTATTCCGAATATTAATCCGAAGAATGTCCCTATTATCATTCCATTCAGGAAATTTCCTGTTACTATTACATACAATGTTGATGGTATCATTCCTGCTATTAGTCCAAACATCATCCCTACCATCATCCCATGCATCTCATCTAGTTTTTTTCTGTTTTTATAGGAATAATATGCTGCAAATAATAATGTTAAAAAATTTAAAATAAATATGATAATATAAGAAAGATTTTCCATAAAATTTTAACTTAAATTCTGTTTATATAGCTTATGAAACTTTACTCTTCAATCTTAACTATCGTTAACTTGAATGTTAGATCTTTTCCAGCTAATGGATGATTAAAGTCTATTGTTACTTCATCTTCTGTTACTTTCAATACTCTTGCTGGGAATTGTCTATCCTCTACATTTACCATCAGCATCATTCCCTCTTTCAGTTCCTTATCTCTTTCTTGGTCTTTTGGGAATGTTCTTGATAGATCCTCTCTGCTCTCTCCATATGCATCTGCTGCTTTGATTGTTACTGTTTTAGTCTCTTCTTCTTTCATTCCTATTAATGCACTCTCAAATCCTTTGATTAATGATCCGTTTCCTAATTGTACATGTAATGGTGCATATTCTCTCTCTTCTGTATATGCTCCTTCTTTCTCAGCTACATCTTTTTTTGAAGTATCAAATAATGTTCCATCTTCTAGTCTTCCTTCATAATCAACATCTATTGTAGAATTTTCTTTTACAACTTTCATAATTTTTGTGAAATATGAAGTATTAATAAAGATTATTATTTTAGAAAGTATATCGAATCAAAATCTTTATAAACAGTTTATTCATCCAATTCATTATCCGTTAACTACACGACGTAAGAATAGATTTATTATTGCGTCACTGAACGTTATGTTTGGAGTTGTAGTAGGGTTTGAATATCATGGAAAAACAAGAAGTATTGAATTCATTGAAACATTTAAGAGATAATACTCCTAAGAAGAAATTCTCTCAGGCTATTGATTTACAAATTAATTTACAACAATATGATATCAAAAAACAAGATAAGATTGACATGTTTATGGTTCTTCCTCATAAAAGAAATAAAAATATTAAGATGGGTGCTTTTGTTGATTCTCAATTAGCTGATCAGGCTAGAAAAATTTTCAATGTTGTTATTACTAAAGATGAATTCCCTAAATGGAATAATCAGAAGAAAGATCAGAGAAAATTAGCTGCTGAGAATGATATTTTTGTTGCTCAGGCTGAACTTATGGCTAATATGGCTGGTGTTTTCGGTAAGATCTTAGGTGCTCGTGGTAAGATGCCAAATCCTAAGGCTGGTTGTGTAGTTCCAGGTACTGCTAATTTAGAACCTTTGGTTGCAAGATTAAAGAATACAGTAAGATTAGCAACTAAGAATGATCCTATTATTAGATTATCTATTGGTGATGAGAAGATGAAGGATGATGATATTGCTGACAATATTTTAGCTGTTTATAATACATTGATTTCAAAGCTTCCTGAAGGTAAAAATAATGTTAAGTATGTTGGTTTAAAATTAACTATGGGTCCTTTATTCAAGATTGGTGCAGAGGTTAAGAAGAAATGAAACATAAAGCTCATGTCTCACAATATAAGAAGGATGAATTGACTAGAGTAAAGTCCTTATTGCAGAAGTATAAGATTATTGCAATAGCTGACATGACTAGTATGCCCTCTGTTCAGTTACAGAGATTAAGATCAAGTCTGAAAGGTTCTGTTCTTATTACAATGTCTAAGGGTAGGATCATTAAGATAGCTCTTGAAGATTTAAAAGATAAGATAAAGAATATCAATGAATTAGAAAGTTATGTAAGGGGTATGCCAGCTTTATTGTTGACTAATGAAAACCCTTTCAAATTATCTTCAGTTCTTAAGAAGAATAAGAGTAAAGCTCCAGCTAAAGGTGGTCAGATTGCTCCTAATGATATTATGGTTCTAGCAGGTCCAACACCTTTCCCTCCAGGTCCTATTATTGGAGAGTTAGGTCAGATTGGTATCAAGGCCACTATTGTTGAGGGTAAAGTTGCTATCAAAGAGGATTGTGTTGTTGTTAAGGAAGGTCAGGTTATCTCAACTCAGGTTGCTAATATATTGGCTCGTTTAGGTATTGAACCTATGGAGATTGGTATTAATGTTTTGGCAGCTCTAGAAAATGGTATTATTTACGGTAAAGATGTATTATCAGTTGATGAAGAGGAATACAAGAAGAATATTGTTGCAGCTTTCAACAGTGCATTGAACTTAGCTGTTAAGATTGGTTACACAACTAAGGACAATATCAAGGTGTTCATCTCTAAAGCAGTTAGGGAAAGCAAGGCTCTTGCTGAATCTAAGAACTTACTCTCTGTTGATGAGGAAGTAAAAAAAAACTGAAAATTGATGAGTCACCATTAGATAATAGTCATAAAGACAAAGTTCCAGTGATGGATAACTTTAAAAAAGAAGAAGATGTTGCACAGAGTATATTAAAAAAGTTGCAAGATCAAAAACTTGAAAAAGCAGAAAAAGAGGCAAACAAGCCAAGGTGGGCTTTATGATAAATATTCACAAGCGGAGGTAAAAAACAATGGAATACGTATACAGTGCAATGCTATTACATAGCGCTAAACAACAGGTCAACGAAGCTAATGTTAAGAAAGTCTTAGAAGCAGCTGGTGTTAAGCCAGAAGAAGGCAGAGTTAAGGCTCTTGTTGGTGCTTTGGAAGGCGTTGATATAGATGCAGCAATAAAAGAAGCAGCAGTCGTTCAAGTAGCAGCAGCTCCAGTTTCTGGTCCAGCAGCTAAGAAAGAAGAAAAGAAAGAAGAGAAAAAGAATGATGAAGAAGCTGCAGCTGGTTTGGCAGGGCTATTTGGGTAGATATTTTTTTTCTTTTAATTTTTATTTTTTAATTTAAGAGATTTTAAAATGACTTTAGAGTCTTCAGTGCCTATTTTACTTTTCAATTCATTTATATCATTCTGAATTATCTTAAGAAATTTAGTAAATATTTTTGCTTTTTCAGTAGTTTCCCAATATATTTCTTTACCGTTTTCATTAATTTTTAAGATGTAACCATCATTAGTAGCATTTTGTAACCAATAATAAGAAGATCTTGTGACAATATTATAAAGCTTAGCAACCTGTGAAGCAGAAAACTTTTGATATTTTACTAAATCTAAATATCTTTTAAGTGTTGAAAGCCGTCTACCATTTAATGCTAAATCTATAGCAATTAATAGTTTATTCCAATTATTAGAATTTTTAAAGGCTTTTATCTTATAAAGAAAAAATAAATGGTTTATACCACAAGAGGACCTCACAAAAATGTGTTTTTCATTTAAACACACTTTAAAATTTAGATTTTGCAATATATGTTTATAATCATTAAGATAATTTAAATCTTGATCGACTATTTTAATTTTTATTTCTGGATAATTATATTTTTTATCCATTGTAACATCTAGAGTACCATCGCCTTGAAGTAATTTAGATAAAAAATTTTCTAACAAATAATTTTCTAAGTAACCATTAGACTTGGATTTAGCAAACATATTTCTTATTTTGTCCATAGAATAAAGTATTATTTCTGTTAATATTGTATTTCTTATTATAGTAGCAAAAGCCCACCCTCCAAGATCTTCTTCAGAATTAACTTTTATAGATAACATGGTTTTACTAGTAAACTGTAATAAAATACTATCAATTTCAGTATTACTAAATAATTTAGGGTCATAAGTAAATCTAATTTCAATATCATCTTTTTGAATGCCAAGATCATATAAAGAGTTTAAATAATCAATATGCTCTTCAATAGTCTTATTTGTAAATCTTAGGAGAGATTTACTTTTGTTACTTTTATTCTTGGTTCCTTCAGCTTGATATTGCCCAAGAAGACTTCCAAATTTTTTAATATCAACAAACCTCCTTATTTCTAACTGCCTACCAGAACCTCTATCATGTGAATACCAAATTCTTAACCATTCTTCATCATTTTTAATAATTTTAGTTACAATTATTTCATAACCACAAGAAGTTTTCTTTGGAATCAAGTTTAAAAGGTCTATTTTATTATTGCAGAATAACTCTTTTGTTCTATTTATATTTTTAATTTCTTTAATTATAACTTTGATTTTATCTCCTTCTTTCAAGTTTAATAATTCTACAAAATCTTTTCTTATAATTATATTGTAATTAAACTTAGCGATCATCTCTATTTTATTATGCTGTTTTATTATTAACACTAATATTATGACGCCTTTATAATAAATTTGTCTGTTTTTAGGAAAGTAAATTGCTAATTTATCGCTCATTTTATACACTTTTGTAATAAATTCCATTAATATTTTTAATGAAAATTCATTTATAAGGCTGGCGCGCAAGTTTGTCGTGTCCAGTGGAGAGAAGCCATTTTATGACACTTTTGGCTTTAATTCAGGATATTATAAATAGACAACCAAAATCCTTAAAAAGAGTCTATTTATTGTCATTACTATGAGTACAGATTTAGATAACTATAAGCAGGTTCAGAATTCTATTTCAGAATTGAGGACTAAACTTCACGAAGTAAATGAGAAGAAAGAAGAATGGTTCAAAAGGAAGGAAGACCTTAAGAAAGAAATTAATGATCTGATAAAAAATATTAAAGAGATCAAATCAGAAAAAGATAAAAAAAATATTGAATTGCAGGAATTAAAAAAACAGCGTGATAATTATAATGATCAGGTTCAGGAATTGATTAAGAAGATAAAAAAGATCAACAAGGAAAAAGCTAAGAGTGTTAAAAAGTATAATGTGAAGATTGATCCTTCCAGGATTCAGGAAAAAATTAATGAATTAGAAAAGAAAGTTGAGATTGAAGTGAATTTTGAGAAAGAAAAAAAATTGATGTCAGAGATTAATAAATTGAAGAAAACTTATGGTGAGACTTCTGAGATCAATAAGATAGCTGATAAAGCTTCTGTTATTGATAGGGAGATTAAGGAAGCTCGTAAGAAAGCTGATGAATTCCATAAGAGGATTCAGGATATCTCTAAAGATTCAACTTATGATAGTTTCATGGATTTATCTAATAAGATTACTGCATTAAAGAAAGTTCAGGAAGATGCTTTCCAAAAATTTATTGACCATAAGAACGAATACTCGAAGCTTAATATGGATCTGAAAAATAGATTGGATGAGCTTAACGTATTCAAGGATGAGATTAATAAAGATCTTCAGAAACAGCTTCATAATGATAAACAGAAAAGGATGCTGAAAGAACAGTCTAAACAGGTAGAAGAGAAGATGAAGTCAAAGAAGAAATTGACAACTGAGGATATTCTTAAGTTCCAGGGTTCTGAAGAATAATTTTTATTTGAAATATTTTTTAAGATAACTTCTTCTGATTAAATAGTTTATATCATCATATACTGGCACTGATTTTATTTTATAATATCTTACTAATAATATCCACACTAATGCTACATATATTCCTGATAGGAACTTCCAGAATGCCAGATGTATTATTTCAAACCAGTAAAATCCATAGTTTATTGTTACAAATATCAATAGGAATATCCTGAATAAGTTCATTAAAAGTATCAGTAAGCTTCCTATGAATATTAATTTAATTCTTTGTTTTAATGTTATATCTTTAGTCAATAATGTTAATAAGATTATTAGATAATATGCAGATGTTGCTATGCATGCCTCTATGAAACTGAATGGTATTCCATGTATTACAATTACATCTGCTGCAAGTATAGGATTATAATATAATAATGTGATATAACTTAGATTTACTGTGATTGGTGTTAGTATCCATGTTAGTAATGATAATGGTATAAAACATACAAGAATCCTTATCAATAGTGAATGCTCATATTTCATTAATTATCTTAGTTTTTATATTTAATATAAACTTAACTGATTATTATACAGTGGTTAGCTTTTTATATTATATAATAACAATATTTTTATGATTGTTGAATACATAATTAATGCAATAATTCAGTTCATGTCTTATCTTGGGTATTTTGGTTTATTTATTTTGATGGCTCTAGAGAGTATGATTGCTCCTATACCATCAGAAGTTGTTATGCCGTTTGCTGGTTTCTTGATTGCAGATAATAAGTTCAATTGGATCATGGTTTTTATTTTTTCATCTCTTGGTTCATTGTCAGGTTCATTGTTATCTTATTGGATTGGTTTGTTTGGTGGAAGAAAATTTATCCTTAAGTTTGGTAAATATTTATTTCTTGATGAAGAACATCTTAGATGGTCTGAGGATTTTTTTAATAAACATGGTGAAAAGACTATTTTTATTTCAAGGTTTATTCCTATTGTGAGACATTTAATTTCTATTCCTGCTGGTATTGGTAAGATGAATCTTAAGAAGTTCATTCTGTATACAATTTTAGGTGCTTCTATATGGAACATGTTCCTTGTATATCTCGGCTTTAAATTGAAACAGAAATGGGAATTGATTCATGAATATTCTTCTCAGTTAGATATTATAGCAGGCATCATTTTATTTATAATTGTAGTATATGTTATATGGAAACATCTAAAACATAAGAGATATAAACAGAATTCTTTATATTAACTTTATGAAAAAGGAGTTAATAATTATTGTTGTTTTATCATTACTGACTATTGTTTCTTTCTATTTTGATCAGAACTTTACTGATTTTGTAGTAGAGCATAGAAATCCTTTTCTTGATAGTTTTATGACAACTATTACTCTGGCTATTGTTGATATTATTCTTATTTTAGTATTGATATTGTTCATATTTTTTAAGGATAGGGATTTTAAGGAAGTTTTTTTGTTGTTTCTAATATTAGCTGTTACACTTGCTCTAAGTTCAGTTTTAAAATTAGTTGTATCTAGACCAAGACCTGATGTTATTCATCTTGTAAAAGAATCTTCTTACTCTTTCCCTAGTAATCATTCTAGTGTTGCTTTCTCAGCAATTCCTTTATTCTTTAGAAGTAGCAAGATTATAGGATATGTCTGGTTTTTCATAGCTGTAATTATAGCATTCACTAGGATATATACTGGTGTTCATTATTTATCAGATGTATTAGGTGGTGCTTTGTTAGGTTATATAATTAGTATTTCTATAATTAGGTTAGATGATAAATATAAATTTACAAAAAAATTAATAAGAATCTGATCTATATTCTATAGTAGTATATGGTGTTTGATCAATACCAGATGTTGAATCACTGCAATCTCCATGATAAGTATCATCATCCAAAGAATCAAGTAATGATCCAGATCTAGTCTCTGATGTATCGCTTACAATTACTCCTCTCTTCATTGTTATTGTACGTTCAGTATAGTGTGTCATTTTACAGGTGATTTATCAATTATTTATTAAATTTCCTATCATAGAGATTCTAGTATGGCAATCCTTTTAATAGCGTCTATAAATGGTAATTTGTCGTCTATACTTTTACCAAAAGCTTTATTAATATGTGTTTACTTCTTAATGATAACAAATTCACACATGTGGGGGTAAAATCATGAAAAAGTTATTATTTTTATTAATATTCGTATTAGTCTTATCATATACAGCTAGTGCTGCTATAACCGATAGTTCAGGAAACGCATCACTTGAATTATCACAGGACTCAGTTGTTATTTCAGGACTTACATTAAGAGCAGTTCCTGGAGATTTACAGACAATATCATTCACAATTAAGAATACAGGTACTTTAGATTTGACAAATCTTAGATTAGTAACAGAATTCAGTTCATTGAAAGATTCAGACGATAATATCATTACATTAAGTTTATCACCTTCAACAATTACTTCGTTAGCTATAGGAACATCAGCTACAGTTAGAGTAGATATGGATGTTGAATCAAGCTTTGAAGTTAAAGACTTTAGTGGTAATATAGTAGTTACAGGAACAGGAATAACAGATTCATTGAAGATTCCAACTACAATTGATATAAGGCCTAGCGCTTGTTTATCAACAGCAAAGACTGATAAGATAAAGTTAGACATTACAGACCCAGATTCTGATGAAGAATTCGAACCTGGTGAAGAAATTTCAGCAGTTATCAATGTTGACAATAGAGATAGTGACAATACAAGAATAACAGTAGAAGCTGTTCTTTACAATACAGATAAAGACAAGAAAGTTGAAAAACAGACTAAGACTATAAAAATAGACGGTAAAGATGAAGAAGATTTCACTTTCGATTTCACAATACCAGTAGAGACAGAAGAAGATGATTCTTACACATTATTCGTAAAAGCTTTCCAGAAAGATGAAGAAGATCTTAACTGTGTTAATGATGATGTTAGCGTAGATGTTAATGTCCCAGAACACAAATTAGTTATTGAAAGTTTCACATTCTCACCAACAAACGCTGTATGCGGAGAGAGTGTATATGGAACAGTAGCTTTAAGGAATTTAGGCTCATCTGATGAGACAGTTACATTAAGTGTTGTTAGTGACCAATTAAAGATAAGTCAGACATCAACTTCCCTTGAAATTAAAGAAGATAGGAATAAGAACTTCCAGACTGCAACTTTCAATTTTGTAGTTCCGACAAATGCTAAGGAAGGAAATTACAATATAGAAGCTAGAGCTAATTACGGTGGAGTTGTAAAAGCACAGAGTCCATTGACAGTAACATGTAGTAAAGTAGAACCAGTTACTGGAACATCAGCACAACCTCCTGTAGTAACAACAGAACCAGGCACAACAGAATATACTCCTGATGAAAGCATCTTCGACAAGTTCAATCGTCTTGAAGTGCCTCTATCAGTATGGGTAATGCTTAATGTATTGCTTGGAGTATTGGTAATTGTAGCTGTAGTCTCTTTATTCAGGAGACGTTAATTTATTTTTTTTAATAATTTTTATATACTTCTTTATTTATTCTTTATTTTATGGATTTTAATGACAAAGTCTACAAATTATGTAAACTGATTCCTAAAGGCAGAGTTTCTACATATAAAGAGTTAGCTAAAGCTTTAGACAGTAAAGGATATCGTGCAGTTGGTAATGCATTAAATAAGAACCCTTATGCTCCTGTAGTTCCCTGTCACAGAGTTGTTTCTTCTACAGGCCATTTACATGGTTTTTTTCATGGTTTAGAAGCTAAAAGGAAGATCCTTGAATCTGAAGGCCTTAAGATAAAAAACAACAAGGTAATTGATTTTGAGAAGGTTTTATTCAGGTTTAAATAATAAGAGGGCAGGGAGGGACTTTCATTTTCTCTTTAGTTTTTTGCTTTGGTCAAGCTTTTCTAAAGGTTGAATTTTGAACCCCCAATCTGTTGCTATCTTCTTAACAACTGCAGGCAACTGCCTTACGGTTTGGCCACCTGCCCTTTAGGATTTAAAACTAGTGTTTTATTATTAAAGTTTTCCCTCAAGCCCATTTCTCTCTTTTTCAAGCTCTTTTAATGCTTCCACTCCATATAAGTGATCTGTAGAACTTACAGGAAGTTTTCTTGCTATTAATGCAGTATTTAGCATCTTATTTACAAAAGCACCAGATAATAATGCAACACTTGCTATTAGATAAATTCCAACATCCCTTAGATGATAGTTTAACACAGCCTCTCTAATTTGTTGTCTATCAAACATTTCAGAATAATGATATCCCTTGTAAACACTGCATGTTAGAGGAAATAATGGTGCTAAACCAGCATATAATAAGTATTTCCATACAATGAAGGGATTATCTGCATATTTACCTAATATTTTGATTTCTTCTTTAGTTATATTATCTCCTAATATTGGAAGCTCACTCTCTCCAGCTCTTACAAGTGTTCTATTATCTCTTCTCCAATAAGAATTATCTGCACCACTCCTATATCCTGAGTTAAATAAGAATTCCGGTGCTGGTTTATTTTTCCAGTCCTTTTTGCTTTTTGATAATTTATTAAGAAGTTTATAGTACTTTAATGGATTTCCCATAATTTTAGGCATACGAAAGCTTTTAAAAGAATTACTAATTGAAGTTTTTTATGGGCCTGTAGCGCAGCCTGGAAGAATATTCAATCAAGAAATTTTGGGTATATAGCGCATCTGCCTTCTAAGCAGAGGGTCGTGGGTTCAAATCCCATCAGGCCCGTATTTTATTTTTTTATAGACAATAACATTTATATTCTACTCATATTGAATTACTTTTATGTTAAAATCAAAGAGGGCTTTACCTGTTGCTGGTGCAGGTTTCATTGTACTAGTTTCTTTTATCTATTCTCTTGCTGGAACAATTGCTATTCCTGTTTATCCTATTTTCATAAAAAATCTTTTTAATAATCCTGCTTATGCTGGTTATTTCTTATCTTTTGTTTATTTCATGATTTTTAGTTTTATTCTTTTATCTATTTATTTTCTTAAGAAGTTTGATCGTTGGACTTTGATGAAGTATTCTATTTTATTATCAGGTTTATCTTATTTTGTTCTTAGTTTAGTAACCTCTGTTAAAGAATTAGTTATTCTTGAAATTTTCAGGACTATGGCTGTTGCTGTTAATTTTGTTGTTACTGGATTATTGATTAGGGACCATAGCACAAGGAAAAACATTAGTAAGAATGAAGGTTTTTATTTTGCGATTATTAATATATCATTTTTTATTGGTCCTATAATTGGTGGTTATTTAGCTGATGCTTATTCTATTAGTAAAGTCTTCATGATATCTTCTATATTTCCATTAGCTTTATTCTTGTTTTTAGTTACTAAAAAAAATCCTAGAGAGGAAGTTGATGGTGTCTACACGAATATTTTCTCTAATATTAAGGATTATTTTAGGAATAAGGATCTTGCTCTGAATTATATTACAGCTGCTGGTTTATTATCATGGCTTACTATTTTATACGTTTATATTCCTTTATTCATGTATCAAAATGGATTAAATGAGAAGACCATTGGTATTTTCCTTGCTTGTACTGTTATTCCTTTAATAATTTTTGAGATCCCTATTACTAAGTTAAGGAGATATGTTGGTTATAGAAAATTATTTTTTACTGGTTTCTTATTGATTGGTTTATTTGGTGCTGCTACTTTTTTCTTTTCTGATATTTATATTAAGTTATTATTTTTTATTCTTACTAATCTTGGTATTGCTGCTGTAGAACCTTTAAAAGAATCTTATTTCTTTGAAGTTATTCGTAAGAAGTCTGATGAGACTAGATTTTATCCTATTTTCAAGACATCTTCTGATATTGGACATCTTACCGGTCCTTTGATATTCTCTACAGTTTTATTATTCAGTAACTTTAATGTAATGTTTTTAGTTGCTTCTATTATTATGATAGGTTATGGTATTTTATCATTGTTCTTAAAGGAAATAAAATGAAGTTTATTATTGAACATTTAGAAAATGAAGTTTATGAATGGTGTTTGATAGAATATGAAAACATGTCTAAAGTTGTTGGTAAGGAGAATCTAATTTTCACTAAGACTAGTAGTTCAAAATTAAAAAAATTTGGTAAAGTTGAAAATAAGTCTGTTCTTGATTTGAATCTTAAAAGAGCTTGTCTTCTTGATCCTAAAGCTAAAAAAACTTTATCACCTCAGGATTTTAATAATTTTGATTATTTTATTTTTGGTGGTATACTTGGCGATTTCCCAGAGCAAGGAAGAACAGAGAAATATCTTACTAGTAAATTAAAGAATGTTGAAACTCGTAATTTAGGTTCTATGCAGATGTCTACTGATACTGCTGTTATTGTCACTAAGATGATTCTTGACGGTAAGAATTTTAATGATATTAAATTTATTGATTCTCCAAATATTCCTATTAAGAATGGAAAATATACTGAAGAAGTTAATCTCCCTTATAGATACATCTCTAAAAATAACAAACCATTGATTAGTCCTAAATTAATTAAATATTTAAAAAATAAAGATTCTGTTTAACTATTCTCTAGCTTTTAATCTCTCCCAGGATTCTTCAGCTATAATTTTTAAAGCTTCTAAAATTTCAATTCCATAATCAGAAACTAAACTTCTATTATATCTTGATTTTCCTACTTCAGATAATCTATAAGAAGCCAGTGAAGGTTCACCTACTAAAACATTAATATCAGTATCTAATAATTCATAGATTGTTTCCATAGTTATATCTTTTAATGTGGGATAATTATCAGATTGTGAATGTATAACTTCTAACAACTTATCATGAGAAAAACTTCTAGGTTCAGGTTTATATAAAATAAATGTTCTAACAATATCTGATAAATCAACTGATTGTAAAGCATCTTCCATTAAAAATTAGAAAATAATACTATTTTTAAATATTTATATAAGAAATTAACTATTATATTTAGCTCTTTTAGCAAACCTATCCCCTTGTGATTCGCTTCTTCTGTCTCCATCTCTATTTCCGCCAAATCTTCTTCCACCTTCAGAGCTACGGTTTTCTCCATCTCTGCTAGAACTTCTTCCAGATGAACTTCCTCTTCTGTCTCCGTCTCTATTCCCAAATCTTCTTCCGGAATCTCTATTTCCACCACCAAATCTTCTTCCTCCAGATCCTCCGCTGAATCTTCCTCCACCGCCATTTGCTCTGTCGAACTGTCTGTTGAATCTTACTCTCTCAAATTCTGGTAATAATTCTTTTACTATTGTTAATTTTCTGTCTGATAATACTCTATTAAAATTATCATAGTCTCTGTCAGATAATAATGTTACAGCACATCCTGAACTTCCTGCTCTTGCTGTTCTTCCTATTCTATGTACATATTCTTCTGATGTTTTTGGTACATCATAATTATAGATGAATGTTACATTCTTGATATCTAATCCTCTTGCAGCTACATCTGTTGCAACTAGTACATTGATATCTTCATTCTTTAATGAGTCTAATGCGTGTAATCTTCTACTTTGTGTTAATCCACCATGGATTGCCATTGCATTTACCCCATTTGTTTTAAGATTTCTCGCAACTGAATCAACTTCCCTTCTTGTTGCTAAGAATACTATTACTAGTCCTTCAGCTGTATTTTTCTTTATTAAATGTAATAATAATGAGAACTTATCGCTTGCCTGTACTACATAGTATATTTGTTTTAATAAACTCTTATCTACATGTATCTGGCTTTTGATTGTTACCGGGTCTTTTAGATGTCTTTTTACTAAATGTTGTACATTAGGTGATATTGTTGCACTAAACAATAATGTCTGTCTTTCCTTTGGTATATATTGTAATATATCTTCTACTGCTTCTACAAATCCCATCTCAAACATCTTGTCTGCTTCATCTAATACAAAGAATTTTATTTTTTCAAAATTTATTGTTCTTCTATCTATATGATCTAGTATTCTTCCAGGCGTTCCTACAACTATATCTGCACTCTTCATTCCTGATATCTGTGGTCCTATTGCCACTCCACCATATACACTTACTACTCTTGCTCTTAATTGTTTTCCAAAAGTTTCTATTGCATCTGTTACCTGTACACATAACTCTCTTGTTGGTGTTAGTATTAATGCCTGTAATCCTTTTCCTGGTGTTATCTTTTCTAAGATTGGTAATCCAAATGCTGCTGTCTTTCCTGATCCTGTACTAGAATGTCCGAATATATCTTTTCCCTGTAATATCTCAGGTATACATTTTTCCTGTATATTTGTAAATTCTGTAAATCCTAAGTCTTTTATTGCTTCCACTAATTGTGGTTTTAAATTCAATTCTTCTATTTTCATTTTAATTTTTTTACTATAATTTTTCTAGAATAAAGGGATAATTCCCAACTTCTACTTATAGTTTCCATCATAACTATTTATTAGTAATATAATATACTTTATAAAGCTAATCTTTTAGAATTTTTAGTTAATTTTTTAAAGTTTTTTATAATGAATAGTTTTATGAAAGAAAAAATAGTTTTTCAAGGAGCTGAATTACCACCCATACTTCATCATGGCACAACTGAAAGGTTTATTGAGTGGTATACTCAGCCTGATGGATTATATAGATTACCTCTATTGAGTTATACAATTGATGCTAAATCAGGAGATGTTAGAAATTGGCCTAAGAATTATGATAGTATAACTATGGGTCCAAGGGCTACTATTGTAATAAACACCCTTTTAGCATATGAAGGATTATCCCAGTCTTTTACAGGTACTCATGTAAGGTTTAGTCATCTTCCAGCTGGTTCATTTAGAGTTTTAAGAGAAAGTGAACAAAGTTTTGAATTTGGTTCTGGTTATAATGGTGCAATAAGTAATTTAGAAAAAGAATTAGGTTGTTAATTTTTTCAACAAAAACCTAATAAATAAGTTTATTTTCTGATTTTTCATGGAATTCAATTTAAAAGAATTCAATCTTATTCCACATCAAAGGAGGGTTGATAAGCCTTGGGGTCATGAGATAATTTTTACTCCTGAGAAAGCTCCTTTCACTGGCAAGGTTTTATTTGTTAGATCAGGTTTTAGATTAAGTTTGCAATATCATGATAAGAAAGAAGAATGTCTGATGTTATTTTCTGGTAAAGCTAAGATATTTTTAGATGATCATAATGGTCACTTAAAGGAAGTAGATATGGAACCAAATAAGGGTTATCACGTTAAGCCAGGTCAGAAACATACTGTTCAGGCAATTACAGACTCTCATATTATGGAATCTTCTATGCCAGAATGCGGCAATACTTTCAGGATTAATGATTTATACAATAGGTCTCATGAGACTGAGGAATTAAGAAAATTAGAAAATAGGGGATGGAATCCAGATTAAGTTATTTTAGATATAATCCCAACTTTGTTACACAGACATCAATATCTTTTTCCATTTTCTCAATGACTTTTTCCTCTTCTAATTTTGTTTTAGCTTTTCTTAACTCTTGAAACATCTTATGTCTTATCTCATTTAATATAAAAATTACTTCTTCTAACTCTGCTGCTAACTTTGTATCCATATTATTTTTTGCCATATTATCACTCTCCTATAGACTTTTATTTGGGATTTTAATAATATAAATTTAACGTTCAATTTCCAAAAACTTTATATATGATTCAGAAAGTCCAAGAGTAAAATGGCAGATATCGTTGAAAGATTCAATAAAGTTATGAACAATCCTTTGAATATTAGGAATATTTGTACTAGTGCTCATATTCACCACGGTAAATGTATTAGTAAAGATTCTAGAATTATGTTAGAAGAAGGGAGGATATTGACTGCTGAAGAGTTTTATGATTATTCTAAAAAAAATGGCATTTTATTTGAAAATAAAGAGAATGAACATGTTATATATGATGTTTCTAAACTTGGATTAAAGGTTTTTTCAGTTAACAAGGATTCAGCTAAGGTTGAAATTAAACCAGTATCATTAGCTTGGAAACTTGTTGGTGGAACAACTATCAAACTAAAACTAAGAAATGGTGCTAATATTTCAACAACACCTAAACATAAATATATTATTTATAGAAATTCAGAGATTGTTAAAGTTGAAGCTAAAGATCTTGTTTTAGGTGATAGAATAGTTTGTCCTTCTAAAGTTCATGTAAAATCAAACATTAATATGAAAAATGAGATTCTTGAATTACTAAGTAATAAAAATTTTTATGTTAATCTAAAGAACAGCTTCTATAAAGAAATAAAAACTCAGATATTAGAATATGGTATTAATAATCTTGTTAAAGAAATAAATTCTGATATTAAAGCTAAATCATTTTATCATGGTTTATGGAATAATAGAATATTGCTTAAAGATTTATTATCTATATCAAAAATATTCAATTTAAGTTTAGATAGTATTTATTCAAATATAGAACATATCTATTATAGAACAGGAAAGCAAAGGGGACAAAATTCATTAAAAGTCAGATTACCTAGTAATTTCTTAGATTTCTTCTATCTAGCAGGTTTACTTACAGGAGATGGAAGTAATAAGAAGTTTATTGTTGGTAAAAAAGATTTGGGAGAAAAATTTTATAATATTTGCAAAGAATTAGATATTCATTGTACTTTAGTTGAATATAATAGAACACCTGAGTTAATTACTAATAGAACTTTAGTTGAAATGTTAAATTCAATATTTGATTATCCTAAAGTTAAAAAAAGCCATAATGTTAGAATATCAGATTTCTTAATGAGATCTAATGATGTTTATTTATCTGAGTTTTTAAAAGGTTATTTTGATACTGACGGAACTGTTGAACATTCAAGAAGTGCTATTTCAATAAGTTCTGCTAGTCCTAGAATGATTGATGACTTACAATTTGTTCTGTTAAGATTTGGTTGTAATGCAATTAAGAATAATGATACAATTTATTTAAGTGGTGTCTCTGCTAAGAATTTTGTTGAAAATATTGGTTTCGGTTTACAAGATAAGAATATTAAAGCAATTGAATTAGCTAAGAACATTTCAGGCAGTAGAGTTTGTGATAATATGGGCTTATCTTTGGTTTCTAATGGTAATACTCTTCAATCTCAAAAAGTTTTGAATAATAATTTCGAATTATCTTTTATTGAAGTTTCAAGTTTAGAAGTATCTCATGAAGATGTAGTTTATGACTTGACTGTTGATGATAATCATAATTTTGTTGCTAATGGAATGTTTATTTCTAATACTGCTTTTACAGATAATCTTTTAGCAGCTGCTGGTTTGATGAGTGCTGCTTCTGCAGGAGACTTAGACAAAGGGATGGCTACTTGGGGTCACGCTGATGAGCAAGAACGTTTAATGACAGTTGATGCAGCTAATGTTTCTATGATTCACACTTTTAATAATGAAGAATATTTAATTAATTTGATTGATACTCCTGGTCACGTTGATTTTGGTGGTAATGTAACAAGAGCAATGAGAGCTATTGATGGTACAGTAGTTTTAGTTTGTGCTTCTGAAGGTATCATGCCGCAGACTGAAACAGTTTTAAAACAGGCTTTAAGAGAGAGAGTTAAACCAGTATTATTCATTAACAAAGTTGATCGTTTAATTAAAGAGATACAGTTCACTCCTGAACAGATGCAGAAACGTTTCGTTGAGATTATTCTTGAATTTAATCAATTAGTAGAGCAGATTGCAGAAAATGAATTTAAGGAAAAATGGAAAGTTAGTATTCAGGATGGTAGTGTTGCTTTTGGTAGTGCTCGTGATAATTGGGCTTTATCTTTATCTTTCATGAAAAAAAAGAACGTTAATTTCAAAGATATCTTAAAAATTTATGATGAATCTATTCCTAAAGATGAGAGAGATAAATGGGTTTGGCAGAATGCACCTTTATCAGAAGTTATTCTAGATATGGTTATTAAGCATCATCCTAATCCTCCTCAAGCTCAGATATATAGGATTCCTAGAGTTTGGAGAGGAGATCCAGAATCTGAATTAGGTAAGGATTTATTGACTTGTAATAAAGATGGTAAAGTTGCTTTCTGTATTACTAGAGTCATGGTTGATCCTAAATTTGGCAGGCAGATGGCTGCTGGTAGATTATTCTCAGGAAGAGTAAAAACTGGTATGCAAGTATATCTTAATCTAGCTAAGAAATATGAACGTGTTCAGCAGGTTTTATTATATAATGGTGTTAAGACTCAGCAGATGGAAGAGGTAGTAGCAGGTAATGTTTTGGCTTTAGTTGGTATTTCAGGTGAAGCTGGTGAAACAGTTACTCTAGAACCTGAACATCCTTTTGAAGAACTTAAACATATTTTCGAACCAGTTGTTACTAAAGCAATTGAACCTGAAAAAGCTCAGGATTTAGCTAAGGTTGTTGAAATCTTGAAGACAGTTAGTAAAGAAGATCCCTCTATTAAGATTAAGATTAATGAAGAGACTGGTGAATGTTTGATGAGTGGTATGGGAGAATTACACTTAGAGATTGTAGAGAATAGGATTATCACAGAAAAAGGTGTTAAGATTAAATCATCTCAGCCTATTGTTGTTTATAGAGAGACTATTAGTAAATTATCTCAGGAAGCTGAAGGTAAATCCCCTAACAAGCACAACAAGTTCTATATGACTATTGAGCCTCTTACTGAAGCAGTTGCTCAAGCTATTAGAAATGGTGATATCTCTGAAGGTAGAGTTAAGAAAAGAGATGAAGCTTTATGGAATAAATTAGTTGAACTAGGTTGGGATATGAAAGTTGCTCGTAGTGTTAAAGAGGTTTACAAAAATAACATGGTTATTGATGAGACTAAGGGTATTGTTCATATTGGTGAGGTTTTTGATTTAATTTTAGATGGTATTGACCAAGTTTTAGAAGCTGGTCCTCTAGCTCGTGAACCCTGTGTTAACATGCTTATCAGAGTTAAGGATGTAAAACTTCACGAAGATTCAATTCACAGAGGTCCTGCTCAGGTTCTTCCTGCTATCAGAGAGGGTATCAGAGCTGCTATGGCTGATGGTGGAGCAGTTTTATACGAGCCTTTACAGGTTTTACAGATTGAATCAGTTGTTGATCATATGGGTAATATTTCTAAACTAGTAGCAAGTAAAAGAGGACAGTTATTGGATATGCAGCAAGAGGGTAATTATATTACTATTAAAGCTAAGATGCCTGTTGGTGAGATGATTGGTTTAAGTGCAGATCTAAGAAGTGCTACTGAAGGACGTGGAACATTCTACGTTGTTGAACAGTCTTTTGAAAAATTGCCTTTCGAATTACAGTCTAAGATTATTCAACAGATAAGACAAAGAAAAGGTTTGAGCGAGAACGCTTAATTTTATTTTTCTTTTGCTATTTTCCATAGATTATTGAAATATATTCTGAAACTATCAGCCATTGCTTTATTATCTGTTATTATTGTAGTTATAGGATTATCCCAATTTATCATTGCTACTTTGTTACCATAGATTTCATAATGCATTGGTGTATTATATGATTTAGGCAGATATCTTATTTTCGCTCTTGTTGATTCTTTCTGTTTGTATCCTTCTATAAATAATAGTTTTACCTGATGTTTTGTTGTATTCTCATATTGTATTAATTTTTTAAGATCATCTGGAACATATTTCTCTAATTTTTTATCATCTAATCCAAATGCATAATTATCAGCATCTGCTCTTATTATATCATCTACGACATATTTTGGCCCTTCTATTCCTGTAAATGATATTGTTGTCTGGTTCCACAATAATTTGAATTGTGCTCTGAATGAGTCTGCTACTTCTTTATTTTCTATCATTATCAATAATGGTTCTTCAGTTGTTTCTGATGGGAAGATTATTGTTCTGTTATTTAATACATTTATTGCTGCTGGTGTTATTACACTCTCTGCCATGAATTTTATCTCTTCTAGTTGCATGTTTTCTGGTAATGTCTGTAATTCTCCTCTTGCTTTTTCATTGAATAATGCTTTTAGAGGTATTCCTTTTGATGCTCTGTATTTATCTAATTTTAAGAAGAATCTATTTACTTTTTCTGATCTTTGTGGTATTCCTATCGAGTACATTATATCATTTTTTTTCATTAAGTTTATTGATTCATAGAATACTGTCTCTAGTCCTTTCATTCCTTTATATATTGATGCATTTTCTTTGTATTTTGATAACTCTTTTTTTCTTGTTAATTCAGGAAGCATTTTTTGTATCTCTTTTCTTCTTCTCTCTAAATCTTTTTCTTTTTCTTTTAATAAATCTAGAATTCTTTCTGGCTGTGTTGCTTCAAAATATTTTACACTTCCTTTTAGGACATAGGATACTAATCCTTTATTCACTAATTTTTCTAATATTTCATAGATCTTTGATGATGCTATCTCTGCTTTGTCTACTACAGGTCCTGTTGTTGATTGTCCTAGTTCTAATAATGCCAGATATACTTTTATCTCAGATTTTGTCAAACCTAGTTCTTCTAATACTTCTAATGCCATATTTTTAAGAGATTAAATTACTATTTAAAACTTCTCCCCCCTTATGGGGATGTAATATTTATATAGAATACCACTTTACGATAATATTAGATGAAAAATGATAAAAAAACTCACATATGGATTATACACTCTAGTTGCAACAGTTGCAGTAAATGGAATACTAGTAGCTCATGCATTAATAGATGAAAGAAAAGATAACTCTAGAGGAATATGTTTAGTTTCAAGATTAGATCAATATGATTCCCCATTTAGAGGGAGAGAGATTCGTTTTTATGATACTGATAGAGATAGAAGGACTGTAGAGCAATATGTAGAGATTAACTCAATAGATCCAACTCCTATAGGGACAATTAAAGATTGGATAAGAACATCTGAAACAAAACCACTTTTTGATCCTGAAAGAACTGATAGAAGGAAAGTAATGACAGATGAAGAGACTAAAAAAATAGATTTACAATATCAGAATTTATTAAAAGCATTTGGAGAAAAATAAGATGAAAACAAAAAATTCAACAATTATAGGTTTAGCGTTATTAGGAATAACAAATACTACAGAAGCTAAGACCGATTTACAAATAGAAGCTTTAGCAGAAGTTCCTCTTAATCAACCAATTATTAGAGCATCAGCATTGCCATCTTTACCAGCAGGTATTGATAGTTTTGCTTTCGTAGATTTTTATGGTAGAGAAAGTGGAGCATTCTATTCTGAAGCAAATGTTGGAAGAGAACTTTACAAGACTATTGGTCCTAAAGTAGAATGGAATGGTGGTTCTGGTATGGATGATGTTTTCAGAATTGGAGGAAGTATTAAGCCTAAGATTATTGATGATTTATTTTTAGAGATGAAAGCTTATCCTTTGACATTAGCTAGTAATGGAAATCTTTTAAGAACATCTCAGTTAAGTTTATTCGGAAGGTTAGACCTGCCAAAGGAAGTTTATCTAGAAGACTGGACTGATACTAATATAGATTGGAATAATCCTAAAAAACCCTTAGTAGCGTCAGAACTTACTTTAGGTAAAACTTTAGTTGATAACTTAGCATTAGAAGTCCAAGGTGCTTACAATGTCAACATTCCAGGTTTACAGGCTAGAGCTGGTTTAAGATATAATTTTTAAAAATGGAAGTCAGGACATATGATCTAAAAATAGGAGTAAGGACAGAATTTGATAAAGGATTTATGAATCAATTCATATACCTTACATATTGCGGAATGCCTAATTCAGATACATTTTGTATTACAAGAGAATTACTTGAATACGAAGGCCATGGTTTCTTAATTGGTGTTTCTAGTACACCTTTATTTTTTTCCAAAGAAACAGAAGAGATTATAATATTAAGAACATTAAAAATATTAGAATTAGATTCACAAAAAATAGTACTTGAAGATAGAATTAAATAATAATTTTATGAAAATAGAAAAAAGATCCATACTAAATTTTTCTAAAATTTCCGAAAGATTTTCAATAATTTTCTAAGTAGACTATTAAAGTTTTAAATAAAAATTAATTAATGAGTGATTTTGAATATTATATTTTTATAGATTATTCTGAAGAGGTTTTAGGATATTTTATAATAAAAAAAGAGGAAATTGTAAATATAATGCCAAAAATTTCAAAGTTTTCACATTATAGAGAACTAAAATATAAGAAAGCTTATTTAAATTCTATAAGAAGGATAATTGAAGAGAATAAAATAATTGAAAGTTTTTTAAAACTAAAGATTACAGAAATAAGACATACACTAGAAATCTACGCAGATTTAGTGGAATTTCTAAAGAATAATAGTGATTCCTTAATATTTATTTCAATAGATGATAATCAATACTCTAATTTTGAAAGATTAGTAAAGAATGTAGGAAATAACAAAATTGTTAAAGAGGGACAATTAAAAAAATATTCAAAAGAATATAAACTAAGCCTAATTATAGATACTTTAGTTAATATTAAAAGATTAAAAAAGAAATAGGGTAAGAAGGTTCGTCAATCCTAATAACCGTGTCAAGCACGGGGTTCGTCAGATCCCATTCCCCTATAAGTTATTATAATTAATTTCAGTTTTTATAAATCTTTCGTTAAAAAATGTAGAATAAATTTTTGAATAAAAAAATGTATAATCTAAGGATATCCTCAGACACGCCTACCCCTTTTCCCGTAAGCTTTTCTGCATGTATCAGTTGGGAATGTTGTTACATCTTCTATTATTCCTATTCTGAATCCGCTTCTTGATAATGATCTTACAGCTGCATTTGCTCCAGGTCCTGTATTGCTTGGTCCATTATGCCCGCCTGGTGCTCTTACTTTTATGTGTAATGCATTTATTCCTTTTTCTTTTGCCTGTTCAGCTGCTATTTTTACTGCATTCATTGCTGCTGTTGGTGAAGATTCCATTCTGTGTGATTTTACTACCATCCCACCAGATGCTCTTCCCAATGTCTCACTTCCAGTTATATCTGTTATGTGTATTATTGTATTATTATAACTTGAATAGATATGTGCTATTCCCCATCTTAATTTATCGTTCATTGCCATTTTTATGCTTTTACTGTCTCCACTCCGCCTACTTCTTTCTCTATTTTTTCTAATTCAGCTTCAGTAATTTCTCCTTTACCTAATTCTTCTGCTTTTTTCTTTGTTTTTGCTATCTCATCAGCTTTATCTTTTCTGTTTTTTTCTTTTGATCTTTCTGGATGTTCTGCATTTGCGAATGTTGATAATGGATTGAATGTTATATTCATCTCTTCATCTCTGCTTACTATATAGGAAGGTACTGTCATTTTCTCTCCATTTATCATTATATGACCATGTACTATTAACTGTCTTGCCTGTCCTGCTGTTAATGCTAATCCTCTCTTGAATACTATTGTCTGTAATCTTCTGTTTAGTAGATTTATTGTCTCTAACCCAAGTACATCCTCTAATGTTGCCTCTTTTTCAACTAATGCTAGTTTGTATAATCTGTCTAGTAATTGTTTCTGTTCTAGAACTCCCTGTCCTATTCCTCTTATTCTGATTAATTTTTTTGCTTGTGCATTTACTCTTCTTAGTTCAGAACTTGCTTTCCATATCTCTTTTTTATTCTTTAATCCGTATGTTGATTGTAATTTATTCTCTGATTCTATTCTTGTTCTTCTCCATGGATGCGTTGGCCCACTGTACTTTTTTCTTCTTTTTCTTGGATCTCCCATTTTTACTTCTTGCCTTTGCCTCCCTTGTCTGCTGCAGGCTTAGCTGCTGACTTTGTTGCTCCAGCTACTTTCTGTTTCTGTACTCCAACTGATCTTCCATGCCTGAAGTGGCTTCTTGTTCTCTGTCCTCTTGTTGGCTGTCCTATTGCATGCCTCATTCCTCTATATGATCTTATTCTCTTCAGTCTTTTTACATCTGATTCTTTTGCGAATTTTAAGTCTCCACCTATTAAGTGCTGATCATTTCCTGTTTCTAGATCTTTTCTTCTGTTGATCATCCATTTTGGTATCTGTAATTCTTTTACTGAAGCTTCTACTCTTTTTACTTCATCATCTGTTAAAAGTCCAGCCTTCTTTGTCTTTGATATTTTTAATAAATTGCATATTGCATTTGATAATGAATAATTTACTCCGTAGACTTTTCTTAGAGCCATGTAGACCTGCTTGTTTCCATCTAGATCTGTATTAAGAACTCTTATGAACGCCTTTAATTCTTGCTTTTGTTCTGTCATTTTCACTTAAGAATTAGGGTCTTATTTATAAAGGTTTTTATTATCCTCTCACAAATAGGTAGTGTTTCTCATTTCCTTCCAATTCTAATAATATTCTTTTCATTATTGCTTTTTCTGGGTCTGGTAACAATTTTACTCTCTCTTTTATATCTTTGAAAGATTCAAATGGTCTCTTCTCTCTCTCATCCAGTATGCTTAACATATGTTTTTTTCCTATTCCAGGCAATAATTCCAATTGATGCACTCTTGTGTTTATTGGTCCTATCTTATTGAAGAATTCTACGAACTTGGGTTCATTCTTTATTACTAATTCTTCTACTATATAATTTAGTTCTGATTTTGCTGTCTCTGTTAATCTGTTTGTTCCTATTCTCCCTATTATATGATGTATCTTATCTCTTTTACCCTCACCGATATATACTTCCTCATGTGGCTGTAAAAAGAATTCTTTCTTTGGTACTAATTCTAATAATACTAAACTTGTTTTACCTATTGCTTGTGCTATTGGTGTTTTTTTATGTATAGGTCTTTTATCGAAGGGATATCCATGTGGTAGAAAATCCAATACTATTGCATGCTCTTCTTTCGTTGCCATTTTCCCTTCTAAGTATTATTCTATTGACCATTTAATATATCAACTATCTGTTTTAGTTCCTCTTGCTTTAAGTTTATCGCCTCTCCTGTGAATACTGTCTTTAATTGATTTAAGTCAGTTGGCATTACATCTATTATTTTCTTTATATGCCTGTCTTTTAATTTTTGTACTGCTTCTGATAATTTCTTTTCTAGTTCTAATGCTTTTTCTTTGTCTATTACTGCAAAATCCTGTACGTATCCTTCAACTTTCTGTGATCTGAAGTTTAATTCTTTGAATTTTTCTTTATGTAAGTTTAATGCTTCTTTTACATCTACTAATGATAATGCTCTCTGTTCTACTATTTCTATATCAGCCATGTTTATAGTCTCTTCAAATGTACTGGATGTACTATTACTGTTTTTTCCATTGTGACATCTGTGATCTTTACTTCGTAACAATTTCCTCTCTTTCCTGTTACCTTTCCTGCTTTTCCATAGAATCTTGGATAATACATTCCTTTCTGTACTGCTGGCTCTGCAACTAGACAGACATTGTCTCCGGTTTTGAATTCCTGTAAATAGTTATGTAAGCTTATCTTTCCTTTATCTCTTACATTCTTTGACATCTTATGTCTAGTCTTCCTTCTGTTTCCGCCAATTCTTTTCATATTTTTAGAAGATTGTTAATGATATTTAAATGTATCGCTAGATGTTGAAGTACTTCTTTACATCTTTTCTTAATCCTTCTATTAATGTTTTTATTGATCCTTTTACTTTGTCCTGTCTCTCTTCTGCGATGTATTGATCATATATTGACCTGAAGAATTTCTTCCACATCGGTCCTTTCCAGTGATCATCATAATCCCTGTTTAGTTCTGCATTTATTTTTAAATTAATATCTCCCTTGATTACTTTTTTTCCATCAAGATAATTTTCTGTATAGTTGCTCACTTTGATATTTATTTTTATTACTGATTTATTGTAATCATCTAATTTTCTTTCGAACTGCCATCTCATGAATGTATTTTTTGTATCATCCTTTGTTTTTGTATCATATGATTTCTCATCAAGGAAATAATCATTTCTCTCAAAATATTTTTTTACTACATCAAGGAATTCTTTTAAATCAAACACTCCGCTATAATTAATCTCTAAGTCCTTGACTACTTTTTCTGTATGTACCATGTATTTTTCCTCTTTTTCCTTATTATATCATTTTCTGTTTTAAAATTTGAATAGGTTGAAGTAATTTTTTGTCTCTTCTATAAGTTTATTTGTATCTTGATACAAGTCTATTTTTGCCTCTTCTATCTTATCAGGTATTATATATTTTTCATATATCTTGAACATTAATCCATTCTCATTTTTCCAGCTATTATTAAAATTTCTTATTAATGTTGCGCTGAATTTTATTTCTGCCCTTCCATTGTCTAATTTGATCTTCTTTCCTTTGTATTCTCCCTCTCCCTCTTTTAATCCATCAAATGTGAATTGTATATCTATCTTGAATTGGAAATAATCTTCTTTCTCTTTTTTTGTTTCCCATACAAATTCTGCTAATTTCCCATCAGGTTTTACTTTTTCCCAGTATTTTGATTCATATGGTTTACTATATCCTTGTTGTGTTATCCATGTATAAAGTTTTTTGTAGATTTCCTTATAATCAAAATTTCCTGAATATTTGATCTTTGTACCATCAAATATTGTATCCTCTTTTGGCATAACTCTTCTGTGTTAGCTTTATTAATAAAACTTTCCTTAAGAATATTCTTCTAGTTCATCTTTTATATATCCATATAACTGGTTTCCCTCTATCACTCCAGGAACTATGTACATACTCTCAAACTTCCATTTCATGATTTTTTGGTATAGTTTATACAAGAATCTGTCTGTCTTGTTCTTTCCCCATTTGTTCTTGTAATCAAGATGTATTTTTGTTACAAATGTTACTATGCCATCTCCTATGAACTTTGTCTTTACTTTCTCTAGTCTATCAAAATTGAATTCTATGCTTATCTCTATTTTTGCGAATGGGTCTATCTCCCTATCCATGTAGAATTTGAATGTCCTTTCCTCTCCGTATTTTTTTGATCCGCTGCTCTGTTCTTTCTCAAAGAATACATATCCTAGGTCTTCTGCCTTGTTTTTTATTCCCTTGAATATCTTCTCAAGCTCTATATTTCCTTCTGTTATGTTTATGTTCCTCTTTATTATATCAAATGATGGTGGCATTACTCTTTTCCTCTTATTGTCATTAATAACTTTTTCCTTTTTGGATTCGATAATTATTTAAAGAAATCTCTATTAGTTTTTTTATGAAAGATTTGCGTGAATTAAACTTAAAGCTTACTAAACAAAGCTTGAAAGAAGGTATTACTAGAGATATTCTTATCATTCAGTCTATTCATACTATTGATGAAATTATTTCTATGATTAACAAGTTGTTTGCTATCCTTAAGGAAAGGTATGGTTATTATGCTCCTAAATTATCTCGTACTGAAGACTTGAATCTTTTATTGAAATCTGTTTATTCTAAGACTAAAGAGGATATGGCTATTGCTATGACTGATTCTGATCTTAATTCAATTATTGAGATAGCTTCTGAAACTGAGAAATTGAATGCTCTTAGGTTATCTCAGGAAAAGTATCTTGAGAATTTGATGTCTGAACAATGTCCTAATTTATCCAGGGTTGCTGGTTTTTTGATTGGTGCTCGCCTTGTTGATCATGCTGGTTCTTTTAAACATCTTGCTGAACTTCCTTCATCTACTATTCAGATTCTTGGTGCTGAGAAAGCTCTTTTTAGGCATTTGAAGACTGGTGCTAAGGCTCCTAAGTTTGGTGTTATTTTTGCTCACCAGGATATTTCTAAAGAGACTGTTAATAAGGGTAAAGTTGCTCGTAAACTTGCTAGTGAGATTTCTAAAGCTGTTAAGATTGACTATTTTAGAAAGTAATTCTCTAAACTACATATACTAGTATATAGTGACAACATAAGAGAAATATTTTTAACCTTATTGAACTTGTAAATTTTATGGATATTGAAGGAATTATTACTAGAGAGCAATTATTTGAAAATATGAAAGAAAGATTATCAAATGTAGATAGACATTTGCTAAAAAAAAAGATTCGAGGATTTAGGAAATATGCAAGAAATAACGAAACTGATATTTTTAATCAAAAAGGAGTCCAAATATGTGCAAGAGGTCCATTCAATATTACAGGATTGGATGGAAGTGGAAAAAGTAATTTAAGTGAAGGACTAAAATATGGTGTTTCATGCACAGGATACCCACTAGTATATTTAGATGAAAACGAAGGCGAAGATCAACAGTTTAAAGATGCAAGACAAAAACTAAAAAAAAATCCAAATAACAATCCACTAAATGAATTAGATGCAAAAAATATAAGTAGAAGAATGCATTTAGATAATTGTTGGCAGATATATGCAAATGGCCATATGACAATATTTAGAGAAAGATGTTATTTAGATACAATAGAGGGATACATAAGAAGATATCATAAGGATATGAGTTTAATAGGAACAGAAAAGTCGCAAGCTCTAAAAGTATTGACAAGTTCTAGATTTACCGATAATGAAGTAAACAGTTTTTATAATAGTACAAACTGGTTATTGATTCAGAAAATTGATCAAACTTATATTAGAGGCAAAACAATTTTCCTTTACGTACCATATGAAGTAGCGTGGGAACGTAAATTAAAAGATAGTGGTGAATCAAGAAAAATCGAAGATAGAGAACACCCAGAATATTTAGAAAGAGGTTTTTGGGCAAACAACCTTATAATGCTAGCTGCTGAAGATACTTTTATAGTAGACGCTACTAGGTCAAGAGAAGAAGTTTTAAAGACAACTGTAGACATAATGGAAAGTTTCAATAATGAAGGAGCATACGGAAGTTACAAATTAGATTTAAACGCTGCCAAAGATATGTGGAAGAAAAGAGATGAAGAGAGAGGAATAGTAAGCCTTTAATAATATCCCATATTTTATTTTTTAACATGAAACTTGAAACTTTAAAATTTGACAACGTTTTTAACATCCAAGATAAGAATAGAAGGATTCTTGTTACTAAAAATTTGACTCCTGGTAAAGCTTTTTTCAAGGAGAGATTATTTAATGTTGATAATGTTGAATATAGGGAATTCAATCCTACTAGGTCTAAATTAGCAGCTTCTATTGTTAAAAAAATATCATTCATGCCTATTAAGCAAAATGAAAATATTCTTTATCTTGGAGCATCTCATGGTTACACTCCATCTTTTGTATCTGATATTGTAGGTAATAATGGTCTTGTCTTTTGTCTTGATTTTGCCCCTCGTGTTGTTCGTGACTTATACATGATATGTGAAGAAAGAAAAAATATGATTCCTATTCTTGCTGATGCTAACAAACCTGAAACTTATAAAGATAGGATAACTAATGTTAATATCATTTTCCAGGATATAGCTCAGAAGATTCAAGTAGAAATTTTATTCAAGAATTTGATGTTCCTTAATCCTAAAGGTTATGTTGTAATTGCAATCAAATCAAGAAGTATTGATGTTACTCAGAATCCTAGAAAGATTTTCCGTGAAGTAGAAGAAAAACTTAGCACTAGATTAAAAATTATTGATAAAAGAGAGCTTGATCCTTTTGAACGTGACCATATTCTTTTTGTCTGTCAGAAGAAGTAGATAGTATAGTCTAGAAAAGTTTATCTACTGAAAAATTCATTTCTTAGTATGCAGCCACAGATTAAAGCAACTAAGTCAAAGAAGTGTGATTACTGTGACGACTTTGCAGACTACAAAGTTAAGAAAGAGGGATTATATGCCTACCTTTGTAACTACTGCTACAACAACTTTGACAAAGTAAAAAAATTATAGCGCTCAAGAGTGAGCTTTTTCTAGGGTTTTTTACGCTCAAAAATTTATAGTATATAGCTAAGCTTTATAAGTTTTTTTTTCTTTTAAAACACATGACACTAGAATTAATGGTTATTAGACACGCTAAGAGTATTATTAACTCAGATGAAACAATTATTGGGGGTAGGCATCCGAGGGCACCATTAGATATTCTTGGAATAAGGCAATCAGTTCTTTTAGGTATGAGATTGAATCAAGATCAGGTTATGTGTAATAAGATATACTCAGCACCTTTGCTTCGTCATAGACAGACAGCTGAGATAGTTGGTGATATTGCAGGCTATGAACCATCAAAGATAGAATATGTAAATGCATTATCGGAAATAGATTATGGTGAAGCTGAAGGAAAGAAAAAAAAAGATGTATTGAATACAACAGAGTTACAGAAAGCTTTCTATAGGAATCCAGATTTTAGGATAGCTGAAAATGCACAGACTTATAGAGAATGCGCAGATGAGATATCTAGTTGGATTAGAGAAGAGATTATACCACAATATGAAGCAAATGGCAGGAAACGTTTACTATTAATATCTTCATCAAAAAGGATTACTGCACTATATCAAAGATGTCTAAGACAAAATTTAAGAAATAGGCGTATTGAAGAAAAATTTGATAATACATCTATTAGTATTTTAGAATATAAAAATGATAAGACTGAAAAAAGACAATGGTATAGGATTGTTGCTAATGATTTTACACATCTTTCTCCAGCATTTCAGATGAGCATGAAAAATTCAGTTAAATATAGCGAAACATTAAAAAAATATATTGAAAGATATTTACCTGATGAAGAGAGTACTAAACCTTCAGATATAGAAAGATTGAAAAGTATGAAAAATATTTTAGAAGGATTAGAAAGGGATATTTATGTTAATATTATAATAGAAAAGTTCGTTAATGCACCTATAGAAGATATAATAAAATTTCTTAAAGGGCTTCCTGACCCTAAACATGCAAGAGCACATCTTGAGGAGATATTAGGATTTTACTCAGATGAAGAAGAAGATAATAGTAAGAAATCTAGATTAATTGATCCAAGAAATCCAATAATAGTTTTAGATGTTCTAAAAAGATTTATGTTAGGATATAATAAACTTTAAGATTTAGATAATTTCAACAATACTTTTGCTAGATTTCCTATGTTTGTATTCATTGTTTTCATTTTTTCTATTATTAATCCATAATCCTTGGATAATTTCTGTCTGTGTTCATCGCATTCTTCAGCTATCTGTTGCTTGTTTACCATTACCTGTACTGCAAGATCCACTTTCTTTAGGAAATTTGCTTTCATTACCATAGAATAATGATCCATCAGCTTATTATAAGTTTTTATTAGATCTTCATCTATAGGAAGTCCTTTTACATATCTCGGTATTCTTTTTATTTGGTCTGCAACTTTTTCTAAGAATAATGCTAATTCCCAGTAATAAAATACATCATCTAATGTTAATTTTAGTGTATTCCTATCTACTGGATTGAATGATAGTTTTGAAACTTTGAATATTAAGTTGCATAGTTTGTTTATGTCCATTTCTTTTTGTTCTATCTGTTCAAATAAGTCTTTGCTTTTATCTCCCTTTATTATCTGTCTTGTATCATCTGCCATTAATAATATTAATCTGTCAATTTTTCTTATTACTTCATATACTGAAATATCTGTTATGTTCAGGAAATCTTTTAATACAATATTTTTGTCTGTATAGTTCATTATCTCTAATGCTACAAAATTCTGTACCTCTCTTCTTATATCTGAAATATGTTTATCTAATCCTGTTCCTACAATATTTATTGTATCATAATTAGTAATGTATGTATAAACTAGTTGCGATTTTAAGTGTTGTATATTCGTAAATTCTAATGTTATTTCTGTTTTTTGTTTTACTGGTTTTACATTTTCTGGCATTACTCTTAATACATGCTCATCATCTTCATTTATGCTTACTAGATCTCCTTTCTTTAATCCTAATGATGTTATCCATGTTTTTGGAAGACTGATTACAAACGAATTTCCCCCGAATCCTATGATTTTCCTAAATCCCATGTGTTTCTCCATTAAGTTTACGTAAATACCCTCACTAATTTCACTAAATATATATAGTGTATTAGTTTTATATTAACAATATAGGTGAATCTTATATATAAACTTAACTATACTTTAGAATATAAGTTCGTAAACCAAAAACGGAGGGGATATGAATGCAGATGTATGCAATGATAGGTGTAAGGCAGACTAAATTAAAGAGCGTGTTTAATATGATGAAGCAATTGAAATTTATTAAGAACATCAATACTGTTTATGGTGAATATGATATTGTTGCTGAACTAAATACAATGAATAAGGAATCATCCAATAAATTATTGAAACAGATTAAAGAGACAGATGGTGTTAATACTTTAAAAACATTTGTTGTCTCAGATACTTTAAAGGAGCATAAAGGTATTATTTTTTAAATTTTTAAGTTATTATCTCTATTACATCTTTATTTTTTAGTTTATGCTCTTTTCCCACTGTCATTTTCTTTTTTACATCTATTGCTCTTATGAAATTCTTTCCAAAATCTGTATGTAATTTATATGCAAAATCAAGAGCAGTAGAACCATCCTTCATTAAAAATACATCAGGCAATGTTCTTCCCTCACTATCTGTTAATTTATTTACTCCTCCAGGATATATTGCAATATATTTCAATAGATCAAATACTGCTTTGTTTAATACTTCCTGTACTCCTGTGCTTCCATACTTATCTAAAATATTTTTTTGTATATGTTCTAATGCTTTTTTTTGTTTTTCATTTAATTCTTTTTTTATCTCAAAAGTTTTTTCTCCAGGAATATAATTTATTAGTCCTGCTTTTGAAGCCTCTCTTAAAGCTAATTCAGAATCTGCACTGCATGGTATTATTATATATCCTGTGAATTGTTCTTTTATTCTTTTATAATTCTCTTCAGCTCCATCTATATCTATTTTATTTGCTGCTATGATTATTGGTTTTGTTTTTTTTCTTAATGTTACTATAAAATTAAATAAATCATTTTCTGTCCATAGATTTATATCAGAATTAAAAGATCTTAAAACTTCATCTGCTACATCTTCTGTTACTCCTAATCCAGATAATTGCTTGCTAACAGCTTTGTATAATGCTCCTTTTTCTATCCTGTATTGTTTTAGGAATTTATCCCATCCTTTTTTTACTAATCCTAAATACCACATATCTAGTTCACGTTCTAAGAATTTTATATCATTCAGTGGATCATAGCTTAAAGCAGGTACAGATTCTCCTTTTGCATTTGTGCTTCCTGAAATATCTACTATATGTATTAATGCATCTGCTGTGCTTAAGTCATTAAGGAACATATTGCCCAGACCTTCACCTAAATATGCATTTTCCACTAATCCTGCAACATCTAATAATTCTACTGCAACAAATCTTTTTCCATTTACACAATATCCAATTCTCGGATTACATTGTTTATTAAATTCTTTATCCACACATTCCAAACTTACAAAAGCTGTACCTCTGTTTGGTTTTATTGTCGTGAATGGATAACTTGCTATTGCAACATCTGCTAGTGTACATGCTTTAAAAAAAGTTGATTTCCCAACGCTAGGCTTACCGACACACGCGATTAACATTAAACATCCAACCTCAAGGTATATTCACCAGCATTATTCTCTAAGATTCTAAGTTTTACTAAGAATGTAAGCCTAGTTCTTATAGCTCTAGTACGAAAGTTTAAATATTTTTGAATATCACTAATTCTGAAACTTCCTTTTTCTCTTTTAAATTTTATAGCAAGGTTAATTAATTGATAAGCCATATCTTTTGGCAAAACTTCCTCTTTAATAATTTTATCTAAAAGAAGTTTTTTGCTTGTAGAGTAAAATCCAATTGCAGAATGGAATCTTTTTATATCTTCTTTTCTCACACAAGATAGATGAAACGAAGAACTAACATAAATTCTACCATTACGAGTTTTATATTTCGCTATTTTCCTTAAACTCAAGATAGTATATACATTAAAATCATCTTTTAACAATTTTTGAATATCTAATAATAGATTAGGCCTTATAATTTTGTTTCTTAAATCAGGAGATAAAATGCTTAATGGATATTTCTTACCTATTTCTAAAGAATT